>JAUWPK010000054.1 GCA_030611625.1 Promethearchaeum sp.
GGTATTTTCATATTGCAATCCTTGCAGACATCGTAGCTCCCCCAGTTTTGGCATAACTGAGAATATTTTTTACTTTGCCACAATTTCATAAAACTTGTTTTGGAAATATTCCCAAAATTTCCTAATGTTTTTCTTAATTCATCAGGTGCACAACATACATTTAATGTCCCATCCCAAGCAACCCAAGCTTCTCTTCCTAAAAATGGACAAACTCTAATATTTTTTGAATCACTTTCTGATTTTTTTAGCGGTATTTTGTATATATTTTCCAATTTAATTTTATTACCATTTGGGAGGAAATTATTGTTTGATATTGTATTTAATTCATCTACTATTCGATTCCACCTTATTTTTGCTTGTAAATTTCTCGTTAAGGATTGGTTTTTTAATTGGGGCCAAGTAATCCAGAGATGATGTCCTTTGAATCGATTAACACCCAAAGATATTGCGTATTCTAAGATTTT
The DNA here is from genome assembly GCA_030611625.1 of Promethearchaeum sp. Lineage (GTDB taxonomy): Archaea > Asgardarchaeota > Lokiarchaeia > Sigyniarchaeales > Promethearchaeaceae > Promethearchaeum. The sequence goes on from JAUWPK010000054.1 coordinate 465, forward strand.
AGGTAATTCATTTAAATTTTTTTCTAAAAATGTGGATTGAAAGGTAATACTTGGTCTTTCTTCTTCGTTTGGGAACGATTCATCCCTATTTTTAATAAATTTCTCTATTCCAAGAAGAAATTGATCAATTTTTATTCCAACCATCATTTTTTCTGCAATTTCTTTCGATAGCCCATTAATAGAAATTTTAACGTCACTCGCCATGGGGAGTATTTTCTCCGCCCATTTCTTAGGGCCTAAAACTGGAAAGGTTCCATTTGTCGTTAAATTTAACTTTAAGTTATTTTCTTGAATCAATTTTAAGATTTTGGTAAAATGTGGATATAACAATGGTTCTCCCATTGTGCTCGGGATTACTTCTTTTAAGCCCAATTTAGCTGTTTCCTCTATCACATTCTTAATTATTTTAAATTCCATCAATCGAATTTGCTTATTCTTTCCTTGGTTAGGATTATAATTACTATGAGTCTCACACATTATGCAATGAAGATTACATGTATCCGGATTGGTATCAAAAGTAATTCTCCAAGGAACTTTCATTTTTTTCGGTAAAGTGAACCTCATTGGTTAAGCATCACTTCGTACAAATTAAGAATAGACTGTGCATCTTCTTCTATTGATCGTACAGAATGAGGATTAATTTTAAGTTTATTTAAAATCGTTGGATCATTAACTATTTTTTGCATTTGATCCCTGAGAGAATTAAGATTTCCCATGGAAAAAATAAACCCATTAATTCCATGTGTGACTAATTCTTTCATTCCTCCAATATCTGAAGTAATTACTGGAATACCCGCTAAGAATGCTTCTTGAATTACAAGGGGAGAGTTCTCAAACCATATCGATGGTGCAACTAACACATCAATTTGGTTGAGAATGGCATTAATTTCACTGTTTTTAAACCCACCCTTGAATAATACATTTTCATTGGCGTATTCTTTTAGAAATTTTATATATTTTTCTGAATTACCATATATGAGTAATTTGGAAGAATTTTCTTTTAACGAGGAATATGCTTGTAACAAAATTTTGATACCCTTTACTGGAATAACTCTACCTATGAACCCAAAATGGATGGGGGAAGATTTATTAAACATTTTCTTATTAAAATTGATGAACTTTGTGTTAAATCCATATTTTGAATATTTAATTTTTCCATCCAAATTCTCATTGATATTAAAAAAATCCTTCAAAAAGTGTGATGGGGATAAATAAAAATCAATATTTTTCCTAACTCTTTTCATATGCTGTCTGTATTTTTTAATATTTTCCAATGTTATATTAGAGAATGTTTTATAGGCACATGAAAAGCAGTTTTCATCACTCGCACCTGAACAAATCTTAAGATCCAAATCCACCAATTGACCCCGATAACAAAAAAGCCAAAAATCGTGAATAGTAAAAATTACGGGTAAATTAAATTCTTCTTTTGCAATATTGACTAAATTAGTGGATAAATGTGAAAGATGTCCAAAATGGACAATATCTGGTTGAATTTCGGTAAGATAATCTCTAAATGCAGAATCCACTCTGGGATCTAAATATTTATCCTCCAAAGTATAATCTCGTTTAGGTTTATTAATCCTACGGATCTCAATATTATTATTCTTTTCATTAATCAAGGAATATTGAGGTTCAAATGGATTTTCGATCCTTGTAAATATGAAAATTTTTTCTGTTTTTGCGAGTTCATTGGTAAGATTATAGGTATAAACTTCTGAACCAGCCATATAATATGGAGGATAACCATGAATAACATGTAGTATTTTCATCTAAATTGACAACTTTGTTCTTTCTAAATGATTATTGAACAATTCATATTTAAAATTTTGTAGCCATTATTAAATTACAATACTGAGATGCCTGTTGACATTATGTTATCAAAAATCGGCGATTTTAATATAAAGAATTTATTAATTCAGATTCTTATCACTAATTATTCTCACAATACTGTTATGTGATATTTATGATAAAATTTGCATTTATTGGAGCAGGTTCGTTTACTTTTGGGAAAAAATTAATTACAGATCTTTTATCATTTCCACAATTTCAAAAAGAAATTGTGATTTCGTTGGAAGATATTGATTTATATAAATTAGATTCGTTATATTCGTTTCTTCAAAAATATAAGGAATCCAATCATGCCATTTTAGAAAATGTGATATTTAAAAAGACTCAAGATCAAAAAATATCTGTCAAAAATGCGAAATATATCATAAATCTAACCCAAATTGGAGGGTTGGAAGCTTATAAGTTGGATTTAGAAATTCCAAAAAAATATGGTGTAACTCAATGTATTGGTGATACAATAGGACCTGGTGGAGTATTTCGTTTTTTAAGATCTGCTCCATTTTTGAAAGAACTTATACTTCAAATTCAAACCAATGGATATTCGGAACAAAATATAGATAAAAATCCGATTTTATTCAATTACTCAAATCCAATGGGTATGAATACTTGGTATTGTAATTCGATCGTGAAGAATTCCACAATTGGGCTTTGTCACGGTGTTACAAATACTGCTCAAGAAATACAAAGTGCAATAAATGTTAAACCTGAAAATTTTCAATATCTTTGTGCTGGAATTAACCACATGGCATGGTTTTTAAACATACAATATAGAGAGAAGTCCAAAGATTTGAACCTTTGGAAAAATGCCTATCCCCTTCTGTATAAAGCGATCTCAGATGATAATACTTCACTAAAAAATGATAAGATTCGAATTGATATGATGAATGCCACTGGAGGATATTTCATGACAGAAAGTTCCGGTCATCTCAGCGAGTACCTTCCTTATTATCGAAAACGAAAGGATCTTCTAGAAAAGTATCGAGGTGATATTTATTTAGATAAATTAGATCATGGAATTTATTTTCAGAAAATGGTTGAACTGTCTCGAGACCACAATATAAATTTTATATCCTCTAATCCATATTCTTTTAAAACCGCTCCAAGTAATGAAGATTTTGCACATATTATCAATGCAATTGAAACCAATAGCAAATATCTCTTCAATGGGAATATCATGAATGAAGATGGAAGATTTATAACAAATCTTCCTAAAAATAGTTGTGTTGAAGTTCCTATTACAATTAATAATGGATATCATCCAAAAACAAATATCGAATTACCTACAATATGTTCGGCTTTATGCACTTCGAATATTTTCGTACAAAAATTAGCTGTTCAAGCAGTGTTATCTAAAGATATTGAAAAAGTATATCATGCAATCCTTCTTGATCCAAATACAGCAAGTGTGTGCTCTCCTTCTGAAATTAGAGAGATGGTAAATGAAATGTTTGAAGCACAAGCAAGATGGACCCCTGATTTTTAATTTCAAATTCAATCATTAATAAATATATATATCTGACTACTAATTGGATTAATTTTTATTCTCAATTATTTTACCAATATTATATATTAACGTATCAATTCATTATAATTAAAAAAATGAGTTAATTCCAGAATGATTTCCCTTTCTTGTCATCAGTGCGGTAACTTTTTCATTAAATTTATCTATCGATAACATTGAAATTATTTTTTTATCAAAACTTACCTGCTTTGGAGTAATTTTTAGAATTATATTGGCTTTTTGGATATTTTCCAAGATATTCTCAAGATTAGTTATTCCTAAAGAACGTTTTTCTATTATTCTTCCAATTTTAGATTTATTCATTTTACCGGACGGAGTGTATGCTTTTTCTACGTATAACGCTATCAATAATGATAAACTTGTTTTATCCTCGACAGATAGAGGTTTAAATGATGGTTCTTTTTCTTCACTAACTGGAATTTCCCCCTTTTTCGTTTTTTCTTCTTGTCGATGATCTTCCTTAGGGATGCTTATTATATCCAAACCTAGTTTTTGTTTAAATGCTTGATATTGCTCTGTTAAATTTCCATAAAAATCAAGCCAATTTGCGAAGCTTTCTAAAAATTGGAAGTATTTCTCATTATTCGATTGTACTTGAGATAGTCCAGTTAATGCAACGAAAGCATAAGGATTTGAAATATGAATAAAATTTAATCTTCCAAGCAATTCTTTTTGATAATTTTCTTTTTCTAAATAAAAATTGATTTCCTTTTTGATGTTCTCTAATGGCGTAGGACTCGCAATAATCATTACTATCTCATCTTTTGGATGAATCTGTAACCATTGCAGAACTTGATATGCTTTGTCTCCTTTGAAATCCTTTGTAACCTTTATTTCAGCGTAAGTTTTAATTTCATTGTTATCAAAATCGTAATTGACAAAGTAACCATCGATTTTATCTTGACTTTGCTGTTTTAAAGGATCAATAAGGATATTTTCGCGGATAAATTTGATATTTAACCGGTTTAGGATAATTTGCAAGTTATCTTCAAATAATTTACCATATAATTGCACATTTTGTGTCCAATTTTTTAGACCGTAATCTAAGGGTTTCTCCAAAATTTGATAATGTTTTAGAAGTTGGATAATTTTTGAATTACAATTACGTCTGGAATAGATATTATATTTTGCCATTAAAGGATTAAGAGTTTGGTCAAAAAATTTTTCATCAACCTTTTTACTCTCATTAAAAATGGTAAAATACGCTGCTAATTTAACCAATATTTTATCAATCGATTCACCATAGCATCCAGGTTCCACGATTTTTTCTGCATTGTTATAAATTCGAAGAAGTCTACTGGCTGCTGGAGATTTATTTTCAAACAATGCTTGGTTTGTAGAGAGTAATTTATTAACACGAGCAGTACTGGCGAATAAAAAGATAGTTTTGATTTCTTTATCAGGTATTTCGAGTAGATTTTTCATGAAATTTTGTTTAAATGAAAAACTTTGACTAAATCCTAATTCATTATTATTTGTATCTAACCAAAGATCGACTTCATCAAACATAAATAAAAAGATTAAATCATTTTGAGAGCAAAATTTCATTAGATCTATAATATCATTTAAAATTTCAAGACTATCAACTAATATCGTTGAATGAAGAAGTTCATTTAATTGATCTAAAATATCACGAGTTTGGGGGTTTTTTGTTGTGTAAAGATATTTGATTAATTCTTCTGCTTTTGCTAAATTATGAGATTGATTTAGCGATATATGGATATTTCCTAATTTTTGATTAAATCTAGAAAAAAAATCTCTAAATAATGAAGGTTGGTTGACAAATTTTGGAATATGTATTAATTTTAAAAGTGTTTGACTCAATATTTTTTCAAATAAAGATTTTGGATTAATGTCTGTTAAGTTTTCTAATTGTATTATAATGCAGTTCGGTAAATCCCAGAGTTCATTTTCAATTAAATGGAGAAATTGCGTTTTACTCCCTCCATATTGACAAAAATAAAATAAAGATGAAGAATATTGAGATTCATTTTGTTGGAGTTCTCGGAATTGACTAGAAATATTGTTCAAACCATGTTCAATTTCAGAACTAAGAACCAAAATATCTCTTATTTTACTGTTTTTAGGCAAAATATCACGAGTTATGATTTGATTTCCGCCCTTTCCTTCAAAAATTAGGAAGATTTTTTTGTAAAACTCTTTTTCATAATATGAGTTTATTATTATATTATTATACTCTTTAAATAACCTCATTTAATCACTCCATCGATTAGAACATTGAAATTTTATATGGTTGGGAAATAATCGCTTAAATGTAATCAAATCCTCCCGTTCACCAAGTTTTGAAGAACTTAGCATAACCAATTCAGGATATTTTTTTCTAATTTCTGTAAAAAATTCAATTACTGCAAAAGGGCTTGAAAAATTAAATTTATCGAAATTATTGTATGCGTCGATAACTTTTATTGTAAAAGGATGTCTTAATTTTGGATAATTTAGGAGTGTTGAATAAATCGTATCTAACTGGCGATCTTTGTTTCTTGTATATAATATATCGCCTGATTTTAACCGGTTGAATAATTTCTGAATAAAAATCTCCGTTTTCATACCAAAAGAAGTGCAGAACCTCAGCATATTTGAATAATTCGGATTATTTAATTCTTTTATAGCAATAAATAAGATTAAATCCTCAATCTTTGATTCTTCAACAGTTATTGGTTTTTTGAATCGTTTTACTGGTTTTTTTCCTAATAATGCTTCTTGATGAACCTTGCTATTTAAATGACTTTTTGAAGTTAGAGTCCCTTTATTTTTGTATATTTTACCGCATATCTCACATTTAAATCCCATTGACTTACTAAATACTTATCTGAGAATAATAAAAATGTAATGTTCTTAATTTTATTAAATTTAGAAATTCGCTTAACACTACAATTGACTTTCTTCCTCAACCATCAATTTCATATTTATATAATTTAGATTTTGGTATAATTTGGAGAATATTAACTTGAAATTTCTAAGTTTATTACATATAATTTCTCGCCATAATATGATAGCAACATTTTTTCAAGTGATAGCGTTGTGTTTCTCATTAAATAACAAATTGATATTTTCTTTTTCTTATTCCATTATTCTTTTAAATATTTACAATATATCTTAGTGTAAGAAATGACTGATACTTCAAATTTTTTTAAAATCATTCAACATAAAGGCACACGTGAAATCCTTTTCCAACTAAGAATCTTGCCAAAACGCTATAATCAACTTAAGTATGAACTTGAAAATAATATCTCTGCACGATCATTAGATTTCCGATTAAGCGAATTAAAAAAAATCGAAATTATTAAACAAATTGAAATCCCAAATTCTAAGCCGCCTTCTTCGGAGTATATTCTCACCCCAAACGGTAGAATAATGGAAAGTTTAATTTCTTCTCTTGCTAATTTAAAGGTCCCCGAAATTCCAACCCAACTATTTGAAAATTTCAATCATAACCTTTCAAATCTTGAAAAATACAATTGGAATGTAATTTGGATCCAATTACAGAAAATTTGTGAAGAAAAACAAGTTATAGAAACACTATCTCCCAAACGAAAGAAAAATCTTATTGAAAATATATCTTCTGAAGGGTTAACAGTCAGTACTGATAAAGGAACTCGCTTGATTTCGATCTTATTACTTCGGCAAGCATGGGAACATTTGGTAAAGGATGGTAAATTGTTACTAAATGAACACGAGAAATCAACATATCGGAGTTCTTTTATCTGCGCATTACTTTCAGAATTGGATTATGTGGGAATAAATAATAAACACCCAATATCAATATATTTAAAATAGTAGCAATATCATTATTTTAATTATTGAAAAAGATAAATCAAATTATTTACTGTAGAAATTTTATATCATATTATTTTTGGGTTTTAAATAGATTAAAAAAATAATACTTTTATGTGGAATAATTTAAAGTATAAAAAGAGAAGATATTTCTGCTTTTTTTGTAATTCACAGGTAAAATTGTCCGAATTAAAAAACATTGATTCAAAACTAAAAGAAATCCAATCAGAATATCAAGAACTTATTTTAGATTATCTTCCACAGTCAAACAACCCGAGAGAAAAACCATTTATTCACAAAAGTGATTATGGGTATGATGTTTTAAATATCTGCCACAAATGTTTTAAAAAGGCATATAACGACTATATAACCTCATAAAGAGATGAGATTTTTTCTATTTATTTATCTATCTTTCCTGTTTCTTTCCTAAAACACTTGGAAAAAGATCACGTGTTAAAGCTATGAGTAAAGTTTCAAGTTCTGGTGTGAAAAGCCCGATTTTATCGCAAAAAGTGATGTTATATGGAAACCATGGTTTCATCATAAAATAAATTGGAACTTCTAAAACAGGAATCCCTTTTTTCCGTTTTTCAGTATCAAACATGATACCAATCCAGTGTTCATAATTTGTACTGGGATATTTATTGGGAATTCCAAAGAATCTTAAACTTAATCCTCCAATATGCCGAGCTTCATCATGCCCCCATCTGGCAAAATAATTATGATTTTTTCCTTCAGGGATTCCCTTTAAATTTGCTGAGAATGTTCCATTTCTTCCTAATGTCTCTGTTTTGCCAATATATATCGGAATAATTTCAGATATTGATTGAATATAATCGAATTCAGGAATTTTTTCTATATCTGAGCGTAAAACATACACCATATATATTAACCCATCTGAAAAAAGAGGTGGATCCCTAGTTTCATCTGATAAAATAGAACCCTTACTGATATTCGCTTCAGGGGAATAATAATCGTATGTTTTCTTAACAATTTTGACAGAATTTATAATTTGATTTTTCATTTCTGAAGATTTAGCAAAGTATTGAACTCCATTTGATTTTTTTAAGATATTTACTTCCATTGAGTTAAGTTTCGTTTCAAATAACTCGATTTTTGCTTTTCCTTTCCCTTTTATTTCATTTATATCATTTGATTTCATTAAAAACCAATTGTCACAAAAATTATTCCAAAGTGATAGCGGATCACTTCCATCAATAGAAATTGTAATCTTGGTAGGAATTTTTTTTAATACCAGATCCATTTTTGACCATTTTAAACGGCTTACAAATTCATGATTTAGGATAGAAGATGGAAATTTATAAGCGATATCAGAGATTAAACCAGCTTCTGCGTTTGATAAACTAAACTCCATTAAAAATGGAAATAAATTATTTATAGCGCGTTGGGAATTCCATTTAAATATGCATAGGAAAAGTGGTAAATTAGGCTTAGACTTAAAGAATTTGGTATACATTCTTCTATAGAATTGATTTAATTCTTCATCTCTAACTTTGCTGATTTCATTTAATCCATCACTGTGTTGATTAAGACGGTTCAAATTTTTTGTTGTAGATTTACCAATATATATTGCATTTATTGTTTCGCTCTCAGGCTTAATGAAAATATATAAGAATTTACTTTTTGATAAGCTTCTTGGGATTTTTTTAAAAGCAATATCCCAATGTTCTTTTTTGAATTTTTCAGTAGTTTGTTGTAAAATAAGACTTATGTCGGGATTTAAACCATAATGGTCAAAAAATTTTAGTAAATATGCTTGAATTTGAGAAATCTCATGCATGCTTAAAGAAGTATCAATATCCTTTTATAATAGAAAGCGAAAAATTTTACGCTTAGGTTTTTATGAATTGGATTTATTAATTCATATAACCTTAGTTAGTAATATCAAACCTACTGAAAGTTTTCTTTTCTTTTATCAAAGCAATGAACTTTTCCTTTGATAATTTATTTAATTTAACTATTAATTGATTAAATCCCCCGGACCCCGTAGGATCAGTTGCATAACAAATTTTTGGAGAAGTAGTATTTAAGACAGAAGCGTAGGTTTTTCCCATTAAGAAAATAATGTAATCATATTTTGGAATCAAATCTTTAAATTTTGGGAATGCAAGGGAACGAAGTCGATTGATATCTTTTTTTGTGTTGTGAAGTCTCTGTTCATAAGGTTCTATTATTTCATCTTTGATCAAACCATATTTTGCTGATAAAACCATGAGATCGAACCCATTTTTTTTACAGAATTCCTTAACTCCTAAAAAGAATTGCCCTTTGTATAAATCTGCCACTCGGCTTGCTTTTTGTTCCTTCTTCTTAGAGCATGAAGTAATTACTAAAATTTTTGGATTTTTATTCATTTTTCTTCAGATAAATACGTTTTTAAAAACTACCTTTTAGATTTCGTTTAGCTTGAACTCGGCTCATAATTGCGTAACAGATTTAAATTTTCATTCGAAATCGCACTGATTGCACTATGTACCTTAATTTCGCCATTTGTGGAATTTGAACTAAGATTGCCGAGTATTTTTGCCATTATTACATATAGTTTTTGTTTGTTAGTTATTAATTTTAACATAAATTTTATTGGAATCAAAGAAAAGATTTGGTTTGCAATATTGTTTTAAATAAAGAATATAAATATCTATTAGAAGATACAAAGATGAAGTAGAATGTATGTAAAAACATTAGATGATCTTGTCAATTATATAAAAAAAACTAAAAAAACATGTTCATACAAGCTTATTCTCTTATATTCTATTATTTTTTTAAAAAATAATCAATCTAAACCATCAAAAGAGTCAGTTATTTACACTTTTATTGAATTTTATGAAATTAGGAGAGAAATGAATTTAGAAGTTGATTCAAAAAATTGTAATCCCACTTCTGAAGGGAATTATAATAAAATCAAACAAAAGTTATATAAAAATCCCGTTAGAATATTAAAAGAAAAAGGAATTTTGAAGGATATAACTACTCTAAATGAAAATTGTTTTAATTTAATAAAAAATAATGAAGACTATGTTTTACAAATTATTAAAGAAGAAATTCAAAAATATTACTTAGAACGAATAGATGAAGAAACTACAGATGATATTGAAGCAGTATTAAAAGATTGGACAAGAAAAATTTCTTTAACTCAAATCATATCATATAAAATTAGACCTTGTTTTCTTACTTTTTTATTTGATAAAAATCTTGGAATTAGTCGGAAAACTTCAATAAAGTCTTGGCCAACTGAATATTTGAAAGATTTTTATTCTAAATATGATATTCCGGTTAAAATTGAAGAAGATAATATCTCTTTTTTCAATTTTTTTACAAATAATTATGCTAGAGATAAAACAATTTTTTATATGCACCAACCATCAAATTATGGTTGTTATTTTGGAATTGAAAATCGATTAGAATGTACTAATGATGATTGTTCTCAATTATTAAGTAGAGCGAAAGGTCATAAATGTAGAAGAGATAAGGGAAATATTTGGGTTCAAAATAATAAAAAAGAAAAGATCAGATTGGCCAAATATTACCTTGGAGTTATTCAAGAAAACGTTTTAGAAAATAAAAAAATTGATCTTAAATATATTATTGGGTATCTTTATGGAGATTTAAATTCAAAATCTCAATTTTTTAAAGATTTCAATATTACAAATGAAGAAAAGCAAGTTTTTTTTGAAGGTCAAAATATACCGAATGATAAAAAACTACAAGGAGATTCCCAAATTATGAAGTATAATAATCCTATAAAAGAAGCAACTGTAATCTTTAATGAAGTTGTATTGTATATTTTGCCAAAAATAATTAAAAGTGCTAAAATATATGAAATTTCACAGCTTATTGAAAGAGAAATAGAGAATTTAGGAGGAAATATTGGATTTCCTCCAACAATTTCAATAAATAATACCATTTCAAATTATTATCCCATTGAAAGAGATAATATTGTGTTGAGTGAAGGTGATAATGTAAAAATTGATTTTGGTGTTTCAATAGAAGGTTTTATTGTTGAAGGCGCTTTTACAAAATTACTTGATCCAAATGATGATTATAAGAAATTTTTAGTAAATTCTAATTACTTATTCTTACGAGGTTTAAACTTAATAAAAGCAGGATTAAGTATAAAGGAAAGTTCTGAAAAGATATCTAATATTTTAAATCAACAATATTCTAGTTTTGTTACAAAAATGGAGTTTAGAAAAATAAAAAGATGGGATATAAATAAAAATCCCCTTTTCCCTTATTCTTTAGAAGTATCAGATAAAAAATTTATTGAAAAGAATGTGTATGTTGCAAATTGTTTTTTTTTTAAAGATTCTCCACAATTAAAAATAACACCAATAAATCGTATATTCCAGTTTTCTGATGAATTTATAGGTGATTTTGATGAAGATATATCTTGGATAATAAAAAATTATTGGACATTACCTTTTTCTATTAAACCAAAATGTGAAAAAAGTGATCTTAAATTACAGGAAATTACGAAATCTTCCCATTTTATTAAATATCCTGTCATATTGAATGAAAACAAAACTCATCATGTTCAATTTTCTTATACATTTA
>JAUWPK010000100.1 GCA_030611625.1 Promethearchaeum sp.
TGCCTTCAAATTGACGGATGAGTCCCACAATTATTTTCATTGTTGTGGTTTTTCCAGCTCCGTTCGGTCCAATATAGCCGAGGATTTCTCCCTTTTTCAATGTAAAATTTATATCATTAAGAGCAAAAAAATCTCCGAATTGCTTAGAAATATTACGTAATTCCAGCAAATTTTCATCTGTAGGGGATTTTTCTGAAAGGTCGGGTGAAAGGGGTGTTGACATTATAAACGAAATTCTCTCCTAAGAAGAACAAATTATGATCATTTAAAATTCTCTGTCTTGTCTCCATTAGTTTAATTTTTGAAAAGAGTACTGAATTTTTTTTATTTTTTCTATTCGATCACAGCACTCACCAAATTTCTGAAATAAAGGTAAATTGCTAATCTTTCCCTCCATTTTCTCATCAAAATTAATCCAGTTATACCAAATGTGCCCATCCATGGATAAAATTGGCATATGTGCAAAAATCCTTTCTAGATAATCAGGATTTTCTGTATATCCGTATTCTGCAACAATAAAAGGTTTCTTATTCTTTTTTGTCTTTTTCATTACCATTAGAAGATTTTTTTGGAATTGGGGGAAATCTATATTCTTTTTCTTAGCTTTTCGCTTAAAAATTTCGATTAAATGCGGGTAAAGGTTTAAAATCCATTTTGGGTTCCATTTTAATACATTTAGGGAATCTTCTAGAAACATCTGGAAAACAGCTCCTACATCATCTTCATTATCTCGTGAAATAGAATACTTATACATAAAAAAATCTGCCCCAATAATATCTGCTTTGTAATATTTTGGAACATTCAGGTTCGCATTTGTAATCAATGTAGGTCTGGTTGAATATTTCTTGACTAAACTTTGTATACTATCAAGATATTGATGTGGAGAGAGAAATCCATAATAAGCCTCATTATTTATGCAATAGCTTATGATATTTGGGTATTTTTCTTCGGAATATTTAAGTAAATAATTTTTTATCTCTGAAAACTTGGGTAACAAATTCCAATTTATGGGTAAATTAAGAATAATTTTAATCCCAACATCTTCAAAAAGGTGAAAAAGATTCCCTGGTATACTTGATTGGTGAATTCTTTCCTTTTTTTTATTAATTATTGTGGGCCATATTCTAACTGTATTTATTCCAAGTGTTTGTAAATGAGGGATGATCTTTTTAACTAGATCTTCGGAAACAATTTGTGGGGTATAGATTTTTCTTGGATTTTCTTCCAATCTAAATGGATCCAGGAATAAATTCATTCCATGGATGAAAAAAGGAGAATCTTCATCATTAACATATATCAAACCTTCTTTAATATTCACATTCATCAATTAATCATCAAGAAAAATTTTATAATCTCTAAATGGAATTAGATTTTGTTTTATAAAAACAATTTTTAAAAAGAAAAATCTAGACTGTATATTAATGGTTGAAGAAATTGTGAAAGATCAAAAATTTACATATGGTCTGGAATTACAAAAATTGGTAGTCGATGAGTTATCCAACTGTATTGGTTGCAATGAGTGTATGCGCGTATGTCCAGTCAGTAAATCTACCGATCTTACTATTGCACTTCTAAATGAAGCTTTAACAAATGAAGATGAACCAAAAGGTATTGTTAAAGAATTTGCACTTAACTGCTGTCAGTGCGGTCGCTGTGTTCCAGTTTGCCCACCAGGCGTGCGTCGAGATTTAATGGTCTTATATACGAAATCCAAAATAAAATCCTATCCAAGTTCTTATAGTGCATATGTAAGATTAAAACAACCAGATCCTCCAGCAGCTGCCCGAGCAATATATGCTCTTAAGAAAAAAACTATGAAAAAAGCGCTTGGTAGGTTAAATGACGTTATAGATACTGATGATTTGGGTGAGGCAGAATTATTGTTTTATCCGGGATGCTACATTTTTAATGAAGTTTGCCATAAAACAGTCGCAATTATGGAGTATTTAGGGGAAGATTTTGAAATTATGGGAGGATATACAAAATGTTGTGGATGGCCGCAATATCTTCAGGGAAGACTGGAAATGGCTGATGTTTTCCTCGAAAGGTTATGGAAATGTATTTCCAAAATAAATCCCAAGCGAATTATAACAACGTGTGCAGAATGTTATGCTGCCCTCAGAAAAATAAAAGCGGTGTATAATGCAGATTTTATTCCCTTAACAACTACAGAATATTTCTTACAGAATGTTGATCGTTTACCCATTGTAAAATTCACTGATAAAAAGATAGGATTCCATGATTCATGTCACATCTCCAGAAAATATCGAGAGGATGAAACCCCAAGGAAATTGTTAGAACATTTTGGTGGATATCATGAGCTCGATAACAACAAGTCCAATACAAAATGTTGTTTCTATTATAATTTTGAAAATGATCCCGAAAATCATAATCATCGAAAGGAAAGAATTCAGGAAGTTAAGGATGTAGCGGATGTTATGGTCTCAGATTGTATAACATGCTACGAAGTTTTTAAGGATAAAATGGGTGATGAAGGACTGGAGGTCTTCGATTTCAATGAAATGGTATTTCACTGCATTCAATTAGAAGAAAAAAAGAAAACAGAAGGAGAGAACTAAATAGTGAAAATTATTGATTATGTGATTATAGGCGCAGGCCAAGCGGGATTTTTTGCTGGTCAAACTCTTTTAAAACAAGAAAATAAAACCAAAATTACAATTATTGATGAAGATCTTGATTCTTTTTATTATCGCGCATCCCTAAAATATATGGTTAAAAAAAGGGTTGGTGAAAAGGAATTAATTGGGACAACACAATCCTTCTTTAAAAATAAAAGAATTAATAAAATTGCACAAAAAGTCTCGGTTATAAATCCTTCAGATAATTCAGTAATTTTAGGGGATAATACAATTATACATTATAAGAAATTACTAATTGCAACTGGTGGATATTCGTATATTCCTCAAATTCCTGGATCTGAAATTGAAGGAGTTTATCCACAAAGAACACTTGAAGATACTCGGAGAATATGTGAAATTGCCGATAGGGGAAAATTTAAGAAGTGTTTGATTCTGGGTGCGGGAGTTTTAGGAACCGAATTAGCTGAAAGTTTGGTTGAGCGTGGAGTTAAAGTAGAATTATTTTCAAATCGCAATACATTGGTTCCTAGAATGTTGGATTCAAGAGCTGCTGAAATTGTCGCTGATTTATTCAAGAAGAACGGTGTTAAAATCCATTATGAAGCATCATTTTCAAAAATACTGGAAGACGAAAATAAAAAGGTTCGTGGTGTAGAAACAACTAAAGGGGAAATTATCGATTGTGATGGTGTTTTTATTTGCACCGGTATGAAACGCAATATTGAACTCGCTAAAAATGCTGGTTTGAATGTAGAACGTGGAATTCTCACCAATAATTTCCTTCAAACTTCAGAGCCCAATATATTTGCTGCAGGAGATGTTGTTGAAATTGTCGATGATAAACAATCTCATCATCTAATTGATCTTTGGGGTCCTGCTGGAGACATGGGAAAAATTGCTGCTCAAAACATGATGGACAATTCAAACCCAATACCCTACAATATAGGAGCTTTTCATGCTTATACTATTTTCTGGAAACATAATTGCCACGTCCTCGGTGATTTTGCTCCCAAAGACTTGACAGGAGTTGAAACTTTAACTTATGATCAAAAATCTTCAACTACTCACAATTACTATAAAATGCACTTCAAAGATAATCGAATTATAGGAATATTATCTTTGGGAGAAGCTAGGGATCCGATCCATCTACAACATATTATTAGTGAACAGCTTTCTATTCCGCCAAATATATCAAAAAAGGAAATAATTGAACGTGGTTTCGATTACGAAAGAATTTTATATGCAAAGAGGTAGTTTTTTTGGATATTAATTGGCAATTAATCCTCATTATGGTGGGTTATGCTTTTTTTAATGGAATAGGAAGTCTTTTTTTTAAAATTGGATTAAACAAAATAGATAATACCAAAATATCCTTTACTAAATGGTCAAAAGAAAATTTCAAAGCTTTTCTTGAGTTGTTAAAAAATCCAATTTGGCTCCTGGGTTTTATTTTTCTTCTAATCGATTTCATTATTTACCAATTTGCTTTAAAAAAATATGAGGTTTCTGTTGTTAAACCTTTGGTTAATTTAAACCTTTTTTTTGTTGTTTTATTCGGTTTAACAATCATGAAGGAAAAAATTAATCTAAAAGAATGGATAGGTACTGCTCTAATAATAATTGGGGCAATAATTATAACCATAAACAGCGAATCATCAGAAACTTATCTTAATTTAATTAATTTCTGGATTTTCTTATCCATTATGATAATTTTAATTGTCTTTAATATGATAATTCTAACCAAACTTAAAAACGGAAATTATGAGTATTTTGTAAGCATTTCATCAGGAATTCTCTATGGAATGGGGTCAATATTCAATAAAGGGCTATATTCATCAAATTTACATCAAGGATATTTTACAATTCTTTTAATTCTCTTTGTCTTATCATATTTTTTAGCCTTTATTTACGGTCAAGCGGCGTATCTAAAAGGTAGGATGAGTATAGTTTCAGTTTTAGTGAATATTTTTAGTATTTTTATCCCGTTCATAGGTGGGATAATTATTTTTGAAGAATCATTTCAATTATTAAAAATAACCGGATTGGTTTTGATAATCGTTGGCATATTATTAAATTACAAAAAGAAAATATCTATTCAGAGGGAAATAACAAATGATTGACACCAAGCTTAAAAAATCAAAGATCAACGCGGTTATTGATCATTTTGTGGATATATATCTATTCAATCGTATTTCTGCAAACCAAATGACCTTAACTGGTTTAATATTGGGAATTTCAAGTGCAATTCTAATAATTTTATCCGCAATAGTTAAATCGAACTCATTATTGAGCAGAATTATTTTCATTATTGCAGTTATTATTATGGTGGTTTCCTTTGGAGCGGATGTATTTGATGGATCATTAGCAAGGATGAAAAAAACAACCGTTTTTGGGGGAATTTTTGATATTTTCTCAGATAGATCTGTTGAAGTTTCCATTTTAATTGCCATAATCTTCATTGATCCTGGAAATCTTTTATGGCCAGGTATTTTTTCCCTAAGTTCGATTGTTTTATGCATAACCATATTTTTATTAATAGGTGGTGCCGTTAACGAATCCCAATTAGAAAGGATGGACGAAAAGAAAAAAGTGCTCTTTTATGCAACCGGATTAATGGAAAGAACTGAAACATTCATCTTTCTTTTCTTTATGCTGGTTTTCGATATTTCCATTGTTAGAATTGTTTTAATGTGGGTTTTTGCTGTATTGGTATATATAACTGCTTTTCAAAGGTTCTATCATGCATATAAATTATTTTACAATTCAGATTAGAAATTATCTTAATTAATCGTTAAAATTATAATTTCAAATAACAATTTAAATATGATTTTAATGTTGGAATATGATTTAGTAGTTGTTGGGAGTGGAGTTGGTTTAACTTTAATCAACCAAGGATTACAAATGGGATTAAGCTGCGCACTTATTGAAGATGCTAAAATGGGCGGAACTTGCTTAACACGGGGCTGTATCCCAAGTAAAGTCTTAGTTTATCCTGCTGATATTGTTAGAGAAACGGAACATGCCAAAAAAATTGGTCTTGATATAAAAATTGAAAAAATAAATTGGGAATTAATTTCTAAACGAATGTGGAGCCAAATTGATGAGAGTAAATCCATCGAACATGGTTTATCCCAAGCACAAAATCTGACAATCTATCACGGAGTTGGTGAATTTGTCGGAAATTATGAAATGAAAGTAAAATTAAATAAAAACGGGGATTATACAGAGATTTTTCGTGGAAAGAAAATAATACTAGCATCTGGGGGGAGATCTTTTATCCCACCTATAGAAGGATTAGATAAAGTTGGATATATTACAAGTGAAACCTTTTTCGGTCCAAAATTTCCTAAAAAACCTTGGGAAAGCCTTATCATAATAGGTGGTGGGGTAATTGCAGCAGAATTTGCCCATATATTTTCAGCCATGGGAACCAAAGTAACCATTGTTGAAATGCTCCCTCATTTAGTGTCAACCGAAGAACCAGAAATTAGTGAAATTTTGGAACGTAAATTCTCTGAGCATCTACAAGTTCTTTTAAACAAGAAGGCAACAAAAGTTGATACTAAACATGGGAAAAAAGTTGTAGAATTAATTGATATAAAATCAAATAATGTATCCCAAATTAGCGCTGAAGAAATAATAATTGCAACCGGACGAAGATCTAATGCAGATATTCTTAAAGTAGAAAAATCTGGTATTCAAACTGATAAACACGGTTGGATCCTAACAAATGAATTCCTAGAAACGACGAAATCAAATATTTGGGCAATTGGTGATGCTAATGGTAAATATCAATTCCGGCATAAAGCAAACTATGACGCTGAAATTTGTACGCGAAACATTTTCGGGCATGGAAAAAAGAGTTCTGTTGATTATTCAAGTGTTCCTTGGGCAATTTTTACCTATCCGCAGATAGCTCATGTTGGAATGACTCAAAAGGAAGCATTGGAGAAAGGATATAAAATTTATTCGGCTGTAAAAACTTACTCTACCATAGCAAAGGGGTTTGCAATGGGTCTAGAAGATGATGACGCGCTTTTTAAATTAATAGTTGACCAAAATTATCAAATACTTGGTGCTCATGCAATTGGACCAAATGCAGCTATATTAGTTCAACAGATAGTTTATCTAATGAATGCTGGATATACCTGCCCGCATGATGAAGAAATCGACATATCTAAAACACTCCCTAAAGCAGCAAATTCTTGTCCTGAAGCTGGTTCTTTCATGCCCATTTACAAGTCGATGGTAATTCATCCTTCTCTTAATGAAGTGGTTGGCTGGTCTTTAGGTAACTTAAAACCCGTAAATATTACAGAACATCACCATTAATTTTTTTTCTTTTTTATTATCTGAAATTGAAAAGATGGAGTATATTTATTTTGGTATTTCTTTACTTTCTTCATCAAAGAATTGAAATTTGGCCAAGTCATTGTTTAAAAAGTGATCAACTAATTTTTCGAGTGCTATGATAGAGTTTTGTTGAATAACTAGACCAATCCTTCCTGAACTTTCTAATTTTTTCCAGAGCTTTTCATTACCATGAAGACTTTCGTTAAAATGAGAAAATTTCTGTTGCACGAGGTAAGACTGACCTTCAAAAACATAACATACCATAAAAGGGGGGATTCCGGTTATAAGAATTGTATATTTTCCAAAATTAGCGCGATCTAACCCTTGAGAAAAGATTTCATCACTAAAAGAATTAAAGGCTGAAAGAAAACCACTGAAGAGTTCTTCATTAACTCTCCATTCTTCATTTAATATCTTATTGTAAATAGGAATCCCCGATTGAGTCATAATCAATAACATAATGGGGGATTCAGGTTTATAATCGGGAACTTCAATCCGTTTCTTTCTTCTTATGCTTTGAATTTGATCATATAACTGAATTTTCTCAAGCCGAGTACTTATAGATGCATTTTCATTTTTCATTTGATTCCATTCTGACAAGGTATGGAGAAAATTGTCGTGCTCGTTTGAGATTTCTTTAGCAAGGTCAGTAAGTCCGTATTCTTCAGCAATTTGTTGTGCTTTGGTAAAAAATTGGCGGGATTTTGTAAAATCTAAATATAATAAACTGACCTTTGCTTTGAGCAGATAAGTTTTTGTTAATCCCCATATATTAAAATATCTTTCTTTTGAGCAAATTTCTTCTAGTTGGTTTAATAGGGGGGTCAATTCATCCAACACTTGCTCATTCTTAGATCTTTCGAATTCATCAAGCAACATTGTACATAAATGTAGGATTGCGCTTATAGTAATATCTTGTTGAACAAATTGTTCTTTGTGAATGAGATATTTAAAAATTTCTTGAGCTGCTCCAAGATCACGGGTTCGATCACTCGTGGAGAGTAATTTTGCTTTCGCAATCTTGTATCTTACCATAATCGCTTTATTGTTTTTGTTAAGGTGTTTAGATTGCTCAATTTGTTTAAAAATGCGAGTGGCATTTTCTTTATCACCAATTTCTAAGTAGGAGATGAAAATCATATATAAAGTATCTATTATTAGCAGACTTCCCCCAATTCTTTCAGCTATCACAAGGGCTTCGTTCAATTTTTCAAACGCCAGAGTAAATTCTTCATTTTCATCATGGATCAATGCTAACTGATGTAATGCTCTCATTATGAAGGTAGGATTATTATATTTTCGTGCCCAAAATAATGAATTCTCAATATTTACTTTCGCTTTTTGAGATTTGTTCATAAATCTATATATTACTCCCAACCCAAGAAAATTGACCATCTGAGAATAATTAACTATGGGAGAATCCAATCTTGTGCAAATTTCTTGTGATTTTGTCAAAAATTTTATAGCATTATCTGTTTTCCCTATCAACATTTGATTTATACCAAAAGAACTAAAAGCTAGTGCTCTATCTCCTTCTTTTCCCCAAATCTCGAGAATTCTAACACCTTCTTGAAAGTTTTCAGAGGCTTCCATTGTATTCCCTAAATAGTACTGGTTCCCTCCTCTATAAATATAAGATAATCCAATTCTTCGCTTAAGCTCCTTTTCTGAAATATGTTTTAGTTCTTCAATTTTGTGAGAAATTACATCTAAAAGAGCGAGACTTTCCTTATTTCTTTCCATAAAATTTGAGATTTTTACCATGCTAAGGAGAGCATCGATTACTTCGAGACAATTTTTGACATTTTTGGTCAATTTTACTGCTTTTTCTCCCATCTCATGTGCTTTCGGGTAATCTCCTAAATAATAGTATGCTCTGCTCTGGAGTGTATAAAAATATACTTGGTGGCGACCAAGATATCTATCTACCGGTTCTAAAGAATGGAAAAAATCTAAAACTTCAGAGAATTGTCCTGCTTCAATCATCTCTTCCCCTTTCTGTAAAAATTCCGCAAAGCTCTTATTTTTCTTACCGAAAATTCTTTTCATAAGGAATTCCTTCTCCATAGCAAATGAAAAAAAGAGAAATCAAATATCCTGTCTTGAATTTTTCTCTATTCATTCTTATCCCATTTTTCGATTTATTTCCTACTTTACAATCGGGTAAAATAATTCTATCATTCCACTATTGTTCATTCATAATTAAATAGTCTTCTGTTTTATCGTATTACAGACTAATTTTCGTTAGGACTTCTTTTTTAACTCTTATTCAACAACAAAAAGTAAACTAAAACTTCTTAAATTAAAAACCCGTAAAAATTGCAGAACATCAACTTTAATACTCTGATTATTTTTGTCGAAATCAGAACATTTTTTTTTAAGTGACGGTGAAGTATTTTAATTTGTGTGTTTTCTAAAATATAATGAAACCTCGATACAGTGAGAAATTTCAGTTGATGGAATCCGATTGTACTGTAATATCAGATATTGAGGAAGGAATTATATTTGCAAAAAGGAAATTAAAGGAAGATTTGTTGTTCCTACATTCAATTGTTGAAGAAAATTCTGATTGGAAGAAGAGTTATATTCCAATTATTAGTGGTAATCAGCACCCAATAATTTTAGCCATGGAAAATGCGGCTGAAATTTGCGATGTCGGTCCAATGGCCGCAGTTGCAGGAGTTTTAGCCGATCGAATGCAAAAAGTGATATTATCTCAAACCAAAGCAAATATTGCTGTAGTTGAAAATGGTGGGGAGATAATAATTAGCTCTAAAGAAGATATTTTGATACATTTAATGGTTAAGAGCACTGATCTTCAAGGAAAACTTGGATTTATGTTCA
>JAUWPK010000304.1 GCA_030611625.1 Promethearchaeum sp.
TATTTTTTTAAATATTTCAATTTGGCGTTTTCTTTTATCCAACTTTTTAGCATGGTGAAAATCTAATCCAATTTCTCCAATCCCTAGGAAATTACTTGGATTATTCTTAATATAATCCATCCATTGGGAAAATTCTTCATCATGTTTTTTTTTATCTGTGAAAGTAACAGTTTGAGGTGCCCAGCCTGATGTGTATCCCATATTATCATGATTTTCTACAAATTCTCGGATGAATTTGTGCGATTCCCAATCTACAGAGCAAGAAATAATATACTTTCCTCCTTCTTTGAAAAATAATTCATATTGATTTTCATACGTTTCAACCATTCTGGCGGGATTTTGATTCCAAGGAAAGTGACAATGGCAGTCTATTAATGGTAAAGAGGGATAGGGCTCAAGTGGAACAAGCCCCTTTTTTTTCTTCATAAAAAAAAAAAGTAGGTAATGTAAAAAGATTTTTTGGATATATGATCCAAATTTAATTGAAGCTTATGAAAAAATCTAATTTTCAAGGTAAACTATTTTTTCTATTATTGGTTTTTGGATTGGTGATAATGAATTCTAGCTTTTCTATTAAACCTGTGTCTGCTGAAGAAAATTTCTATGAAGATCAATATCAATTACAGCAAGGAGCTGCAAGATTTTACGTTGTGAATTTAACCTCAAATGCAAACTTATCAATAAACTGCTCCGCTTTTTACAAAGGTGTATTTTATTTATATATTTTTGATGAAAGACCTGTAGATGATCATTTTTTAAGCGACGGCTCATTAGACGCATCAATAACAAATCAAGCGGTAGCGTATAATGAAACTCCTTCATTAATTTTTTCTGAGAATCTAAATGATTCAGTCAGTTTTGTATCTTTGAATTATACCGCACCTGCTTATCAATTATATTATTTAGAAATCATTATTATTGAAAACGGACCAGATACTTTTAAATTGGAAAGTTCTTATGCATTACAAGCGTACTATATCCCCTTTATTCCAGGTTTTAGCCTAGAAATATTCGCTAGTTGTGCAGTTTTTACTACAGTTTTAATTTACTTCAAAATTAGGAAACGAAGAAAATAAAAGAAATCATTTCTTTGATTTTTTTTTAGTTTTTTTAGATTGCTTTGTTGATTTAGAGCTCTTCTTTCTAGTAGTTTTCTTGGTCACTTTTTCTTTTTCAATTTTTTTTAGAACCTTTCTTCTTGATTCTTGTTTTGTTGATATTTGATAGCGAAGATCTTTTAATTTTGATTCAAAATCTTTTATTTTATCCCGGATCGAATCTATATCACTATCAATTTTCTGAATTTCTGGATGTATTGGGATTTTTTTAGGTTTATATGATACAATTTTTATTGATTGGGCAGTTTTACCATCTAATTCAAGTTCACGAGTCTCTTGGAGATTATCTAAGTTTATCCTGCTCCCTCTATCATATTCAAAAACAAGTTGCAATGTAAAATTTGCTATAATCATTAATCTTGGGGGATCAAACCTAGAATTTAATATAAATTTATGTCTATAATCCATTTTTGGGCGTAATTTTTCACTTAATTCATCAGTTTTGAATGCAGATTTCATTGATTTGTTCGGTCTATATAATTCAATTGAATTCAGATGAATTAAAAAATCAGAGGTATTTTCAAAGAATACTTCACATAGATATTCATTAATTTTTTCCTTAGATCTTTCCAAATTTAATCCAATTTCATATTTAGATTCACAAATAAAATTAATTGGTTTTAAAGCACCTGCTTTCTTATAAAAATATTTTTTGATAAATGATTCTTGAGGTTTTAATCCTTTTATTAGCGAATTTGGAATGTTAATTATGCTTGAAGTTTTTTCAAATTGAAGTGAGATACTCCATATTCTATTTTGTTCACTTAAATTTGTTAATACTATTGCTCCTTCGCCATCTCTTTCAATAATTTCTAAAGAAACTGGTTTTGCAATATTTCGATAGCGAAATGACTTAGAAGATGAGATATTTTTGAAAGGAATAGTAGTTTTTTTGCGCTCCACTGAAAATCCATTAACATTATATTGTATTTCAGTTGTATCTTGCTTATTGAGTTTTTTAATATTCCATTCTAAAATTGTTGCCTGATTATTTGTTTCAATCTTGTTAAATTCTTGGGATGAATCTGATTCTATAAGGTTTCTTGGAATAAGATCTGATATCGTGAAATCTTCAAACGAAACAATCCCTGAATTAGTTATATTCCAATTTACTTTTTGGGAAAGTAATTCTTCCCCTTCTGATATGGATTTTCTTATTTTTAGAACCTTACGCCTTTTTAGATCGGTTTTACCTTTATCAGAATATAATTTTAATTCGTTTTCTACTCCTTGGATCTGTTTCTTAATAAAATCCAGCTTAGTGTTTAAAGATAATAATTCTAATTCGGATTTCAGGAGATTTTGTCTGCCTTTAATTTGATCATCACTTAGGTTTAACAATTCCCCTATAAGACTACTTGAACTTGTAAGAGTAATTGCTGATACGGCATCTTGAATAATATGAAATTTCTCTTTAAAATTATCAATAAAAGAATCAAATTCTCCAAAAGATTCATCAATGGCTTTAATGTTTGAGTTCTTAACCTGTTTTGATAATTTTTTTACAATTTTACTGATTTTTTCGATGTAGATCTTAGATTTTCCGTTAATTACTTTAATACCCTTTTGCATATTGCTTAAAGTTGTTTTTTCAATCTTTTTAATGATACCAACCATTTTACCGAAAGTATTAGCATAAGTAGTAAATTCATTAATAATTAGGTTGATCTCTCTTTCACTTGCATTTCTGATATCTGCCTTGATAAAATTTATAGTTGAATCAATGCTATCGAGTGTTGCAAACATTTCATTATATGTATCGGTTGCAATATTCTGCTGCGAAATTACTTCTTCAGTTAGTGCTTCAAACCAATCTCTAATGGTTTCTTTTTCTTGAACCGTAAATTCATAATTTTCGCATAATTTTGCATGCTTAACATTAAAATTATTATATTCACTCTGAATTTCATCGAATTTTTTCTTCAATAAATCCTTTCTCGCATTTAAATCAGTCAAATTCTTTGACATTCCAAATTTTTCCAAGTATTCGAGTTCTTCCTTTCTGAGTTCTTTATTTATTAGTATATTCGTTTGTTTTTTTTGAATTTCTTCAAGGGTATCTAAAATTTGATTTGATTCACTATAAATCTCTTCTAAGTCCAAGTATTTTTTAATTGAATTTACTAGTTTCAATTTTTGGAGGATATTATTAAATGTATTAAAGATTTTCTGAATGCTTAAGAGAAAATCATCGAAATCCTTTGAAGATTTTTGCAAAGCATCTGCATTTGCTTTCTGGATTAATTCACTCATTGATTCAATTGAATCTTCTATGTTTTCCGAAAGCATTTCTAGCGTCATTGCAATTCCAATGACTGTCTGAGATAACTGTAATTGGTTTTTAATCGACTTAGACTCACCGAGAGGTGCCATTATATCCTGGAGATCATTTACATAGTTCTCAAAATCAGAAATATTTTCTTCAATTGCTTTTTCTGAGTTCTGAACCATTTTTTCCTTCAATTCAGAAACATTCTTATCAATTGAATCAATTAAAGATTTTAACAAATCAATATTTACATCAATTTTATTTTTTGATTGAGACTCATCACCCGACATTTTTTTAATTTTTTTTGTCGTATCTTGAATTTCTTTTGCTTTTTCTTTTAAAAACTTTTTAAATTTCTGCTCCTTTCTCTTTTGCTCTTTTAGTTGAATATCTAAATCACTAAGTTCTTCTTTGAGTTTTTGTCGAGCATTTAATAATAATTGCTGATCTCGATTCGTATTAGTTTTTGACAACAGATATTCATCCTATTTATTCTTATATTGTTAAGAGTTTCTGTCTTGTTTAAAATTTTTACTTTACGATCTTATTTCGTGTTCATATTTAAAAAAAATTTAATACATACTTCAATTATAATTCTTTTATGCAGAGCTCAACATTTAATTTTAAAGATAAAGACGGAATAGACATTTTTGTATACAAATGGCAACCTGATAGTAGTCCTAAAGGCGCTGTTCAAATTGCTCATGGAATGGCAGAACATGCTTTAAGATATGAAAGGGTGGCAGAACACTTAACTCAAGCAGGTTATATTTGCTACGCAAATGATCATCGCGGTCATGGAAAAACAGCAGGAGATTTTGAGAATACAGGTTATATGGGTCAAGGTGGTTGGGAAGCCACAGTAGAAGATTTGAAAGAGTTAACAGATATTATAAAGAAAGAGAACCCCAATATCCCATTTTTCTATCTTGGACATAGTTGGGGATCATTGATGGGACAAGACT
>JAUWPK010000087.1 GCA_030611625.1 Promethearchaeum sp.
TCAGCTTCGACAGGATCTTCCTCTTCTATTTGAAAAAGAATATTTTCGATAATGGGTTCATTGTTTTTAACCAAAAATGTTTCAATAATGGATGAACTATTATCAGCATCTTCTAAATCCCAACATGTTGCATTAATCCGCCATTCTCCAACATTATAAGAATTTAGAATTGAGATTTCACTAGAAAAGTTTTTTTCTCCCTCTGCAACGAGTGTAATGTTGGCTTCTATGTAATCCGTGGGATCGAATAATTCTACTTTCCATTTTAAATCCATAACGTTATTTTCAATATCTGATGGTAGATAATCTATTTTAATGGTCTTATTTCTATAAACTTCTGTTGTATTCATAACAATACCAACTTTTGGAAGATTATTTGCAATTTCAAAGGTTTGATCGGAAGTTGCATCTGTATTTAAAATAGAATCATCTAAAATTAGCATAGCTAAGATTGCAATATTAGTATCTCCAGTTACATTAAATATGGTTGGAGTAAAGAGAGTGGTCCAAATATGTGTTGGCTCAATACGTGTGAGGTTAATATACTGCTCTGAACTATTAGAAAAAGTAATATTAGCCATAAAATAATAAGTGTCCTCTTCTAAAAAATCATCTCCATTATTTGCAGTATTATTATAAGTAATATTCAATGTTTCAATTCCTCTATGAACTATCTCTCTATCGATGAAAACACGAGAACTATTTATGATATCATTAGATACATTCGGGATCATATCCATTTTATAATTTTCTTTTTGTATCTCTGCAGAATCAAAATTAATTTGAGAAAATCCAATAATGAATGATGCAAAAATTATAAAGAATAATATTTCATTTTTTTGTTTTTTTTTCATAAAATTCACCTAGCTTAAACGTTTTTTATTTTCAAGAGCCATATGCCGCACAATAACAATTCCTGTGATAGGTATAATTATAGGAAGAACATAACCTAATAAAATACTTCCAACAGATGCCTTTAATTCTGAGGTTACTAATTGTTCATAAATTTTATTACCATTTGAATCAAAAATTTCAATCAAATAATGATTATACCCAAATTCATAAGGATTCATGAAGTTTTGACCAAATGGAATATCAACTAAATTTTCTCCGGGAATTAAGGTTAAATTGCTTATTACAGTTTCGTTATCAACAAAAATGCTAATGTTTTGAGAACTTTTTAGATTATTCATGATATAACAACTAGCTTGAGACTCTTTCCCGTGATAGGAAAATTCTGGAACATCCAAAAATAAAATATCTAAAGGCAATTTCACAGATGAAATAAAATCTTCATAGGATATAACACTTCCATCAGAGGCTCGAGAAATATTTATATTATACATAATTTCACCATAAGGTGCATTTGTTGATATTTGAGTTTTTAACAAAATAATTACTGATTCTTCAGATAATAATACCCTAGAAATTTCAATATTTGTTATGTATTCTCCCAAAATCGAAATATCAACTGTTTGAGAAATATCTACAAGATTTTTTAGTTGAATTAGAATTTCAAAATCTATATCATGAAATACATAAGCATCTTGTTCGATTCTTGTAATTTCAATAGAACTTAGGATCAAGATAGGTATTTCTAAGGTATAATTTAAGGTTGTATCGTTTTTTATTTCAACAAGTAATGAAGTAGAACCAAAACTTGCATTAGCTAAAGTAGTAATTTCATATGTAAAATTGCTTAGAGTTCCATTTGTTAAAATTTGTTCAAATGTTTGATTTGCAAAATTTGTTCCATTTAAATTAATACTGACCGTTAAATTATCCATTCGGGTATTATTTATACTTAAATTTAAGGATGTCGAACTTCCTGCCCTAATCGACTCTGATTCAAGAGAATATTCTTGCACACTAAAACCAGGAATTAATGAAAAGGAAATCTTATTGAAACTTGTCAAAATTCCGGTGTAATTTGCATACATATCAACAGTATACTCTCCTAAAGGATAATCATCCAAAAATGGAAATTCAATACTTGCTGTCCCATTTAAATCACCAGGTTGTGTCACATTATATGCCAGAGTTCCATTTGGAAATCGAACACTAAAGAAAAAATCAGCGTTTTCAATTGGAACTGAAAAGTTAATTTCTGCAATAGGTTGTTCATAATAATTATAGAGATCAAAAAAGTATTCAGCTGTAATATTAACAGATGTTGCTTCTTTTTTAATGAATTCGGTGGCATTAAGAGTCATATTGGTATCTATTCTTTCTGATAAAGATGAAAGGGTATTTAGTGATCTAAAAAGATACGAATGAGTATTTAGGTTTCTATTTTTATTAGTTTCTGTTGCATTTATCGATGTGTAATATGTTCCATAATCTGGATCTTTGAAGTGTTTCTGAATGCCATTAAACATATCCATACAAACTTTATAATACGTAAAATTCCCAGTTACTTCAAATAGCTTCTGCATTGCACTTAACATGATTGAATTATCTTTAAGAGTAATTGTATCATCAAAAGGAGTTCCGTCCAAAGCTGTAGCTCTCATAAAAAGAGAATAAGTTTCATTCCAAAGAGTGTCATTTAAAGTAAGGAAAACTTTCTCAGCATTTATTATAGAGTCCACGTATTTTTGATCGCCTTTCTCTGGAGCACCTAATTCTAAATACCATTCAGATAAAGCCCATATAGCGTAAGCATTAGTATCTAAAAATTTAAACTCATCTAATACTCCACCAACTGTTAGATCTGAATCACGTCTATATTCGAATGCATCCAAATAGAAAAATGGAGATTCTATCATATATTTCATAGTAGCGTCAGCATCTGTAAATGCATCATTTTGATTTATTTGATCTTGTAAATTTCCTTGATTAGCGCGATGAATTAGAAATCCTGCTATTGCAGCGATAAATTGATCCTTAGCAAATTTTGAATCGTCAATATTTGAATGATTATAAACTTGAAAAGTTGTATATGTTGAATCATAAAATAGATTATTTTGAACATCCCATTGATTTGAAATATAATCTTCAATATCATAAGTTTCAATATTGGATTCATCAGAGATTAACCAATCAATAAAAGTCAAGATTACTTGTGAATTACCGTCTAATTCCTTTACGGTAGAATTGTCACTCCAATCATTATTTACCCAACTATAATAGCCTTCTTGACTAACATTAGAATCCCAGAACTCGGAATGCATGTATGTATTGAAATATTGTGATATTTCACTTTTACTCATATCCAATAAATAAACTAAACCATCTAAAAATACGGCAAAATCTTCAAAATTATGGGTATCATTAGTAATTGTAGTTCCATCTTGTGATGTTTCAGAAAAATACATAGGAAAACCGAGGTTATCTTGAACCGTTGAATTATCTATTATTTCAGTTTTCAACCAATCAGATATTGGAGTTGTATTTTCAAAAAACGGTGAATTTAACACATTGTAATTATCTTGTTCAATTGGATTTCTATTTTCTAAATTATCTTGTTCAATAATTTGATTTTTATCGGGTAGGACTTGAGGAATATTTTGAACTAAAGGAAATAAAATTAGCATTCCAAGAAATATCCCAATAAAACCATAAATCATTGTTTTACGCAACCTTTTCCTATACATTCGATTATCATACCTTTATATTTACTATATCAAAATCTCCAAGAATTAATAAATTATAAAATTTATAGAACGTATTATTTCATAATTTTTAAAAGGAAAACGAAAAATTAGAATAAGAAACTTCTCTTCTCTTGAGAAAATTTTCCAATAATGGGTATTTTAAATCCACATTGACCACATTTATTTTCAATGGTCAAATTTCTGTTTATTGTATGATAACCTATTCTTTCGATAATATTTGTATTACATTGAGGACAGACAGTACTTCCACCCTCATCAGATAAAAAATTTCCCATAAAAACATATTGGAGCCCTTCTTCTTTAGCTAACTTCCATGCATCTTTTAATATTTTGGGAGGAGTTCTAGGGTTTTTTAAGCGATAAGATGGGTGATACGCTGAGAAGTGTAATGGTGTGTCAGCTCCTAAGTGTTTTATTATCCATTTTACCATAGATCTAATTTCATGCAGATCATCATTTTCTTTTGGGATTATTAAATTTGTAATTTCAACGTGAACACCTTTTTTTTTCATAAATTCAGATGTATCGAGAACAGGTTGCATTGAAGGCACACCAACTATCTTATCATAAAAGGAATCATTGAAGGCTTTAAAATCTATATTAGCAGCATCAATAAATTTAATATATTCTTCATTGGATTCCCTAGATGAATATCCATTTGTAACTAAAATGTTCTTAATATCTTTTTCTTTAGCTTTTAATGCTGTATCTTTTATAAATTCAAACCAAATTGTTGGTTCATTGTAAGTGTATGCAATCGATTTACAATTTGCTTTTTTAGCTCGAGTTACAACTTCATCCGGCATCATTTGAGTCAATTTAAATGGTTGAGCATAATTTTCATCTTTTTTGAAGATTTTAGCAACGATCCCATCCTTATCTGGATAAGCACTGGGACCAATGTTCCAATTTTGGCAATGTTTACACCTAAAGCTGCAGCCCACTGTAGCAATTGAAAAAGCATTGCTTCCAGGATAGAAATGATAAAGTGGTTTTTTTTCAATAGGATCAGTTGAACCGTGAGAGATGCATGATCCGTAATTTAATGTATACAATTTTCCATCAATATTTTCTCTACTATTACAGAAGCCCCGCTTTCCAGGAGAAATAATACAATAATGCGAACAAACTTTACATTGAACCTTATTGTTTTCTATGGATCCAATAGGTTCCCATAATTCTGCTAATTTTTTCAAAAATAACACCAGAAAAATAATAATTAAAACAAAATTAAAAATGGCATGATAACAAAAAAAGATTTCATGCAATTAATAATTTCAAATCCCAGTAAATGGCCTAGAACTGAGTTAATTTCTGCATATTTTAAGAATAAATTAAGTACACATGCTTTACAAATATATGATTCAGATAATTGTGAAATAACATCTCAAATCGAAATGCAAAAAGAAGATCGATATAAAATTAGGTTTGTTGCTGAAAATGTTCCATCATTAGGAAAAAAGACATTTTATATTAAAAAAAGAGATCTAAAAGCAGAATTTCGTCTTCCTGAAATGGGTTTATTAGATGGAAACGATTATTACATCGAGAATGATAGTGTTAGAGTCGTAATTGAAGAAAATGGGACTATTACTCTAATGGATAGAAATGATGAGGATAATAATCAAGAAAAATGTGAAAATAAAGTAACTATCATGGGTGAAGAATTAGGATGTGGATCAATTTGGGCAGAAGATTCATTCTATAATTATCCTAATTTACATATTATTGAATTAGAGCCAAAAGACGAACTAGATTTTGAAATTAATTATTCATTAATGGAAGCTAACGACTTTAGAGGGACATTACAATTAGATAGAAAACTAAAAACTGAAATAAATATCGATATTTCAACTTTAATTAGTTTAGAAAAAGGCGAAAAACCATTAATTAAATTTAAAACAACAATAATGAATTTACCAAATAAAAGCACTTTAAAAATCCTATTTCCTTGTAAATTATCAACAGATAAATTAGATGTTCTAAACAAATCGGGAATTTATCGTATCTGGGATCCAATTAAAAAAAGAGGGTTAGCATTTTTTACATCTTTAAATGATCTTAAACTAATTCAAACTAAAAAAAAGGATGCTGTTGTTGCAATGAAATTACCAAATCAAGGAAGTTCATATGCAATTTTGCCTTTGAAATCCCCAAATGATGCCGAAATATTAAAATTAGGTCAAGAATTTAGAAATCCATTAAATTGGGAAATTAAATAGAATTTCACTTTTTTTCTTTATTGACTTCTTTTATTGCTTCTTCTGCTTCTTTTAACAATTCTTCTGTTGTATAACCTAAAGAAAGTAATGCCAAACGCATTAAATTGACATCATTTTGATGTTTTCCATTTAAATTCAAATAAATGGCTAATTTAAAAGCTTGTAGATAGGGATATTTTGCTTTCTCAATATCCTTTTTATTTAGAAATGTTTCTGCTAGAAATCCTTCTGCTAAATACATCTGCTCGATATTACCCGAATTATATCCGATATTAAATGCTTTTTTAAAATATCGAACGGCATCATCAAAACCTTCCAAAACTTGAGATATCACCCCTAAATCTATAAGAGTTTTAAATTGTCTTTCTTCAAGATTCATTTGTTCCCAAAATTCTAATGCTTTTTTTTTCAATTCCAATAGCATATCATATCTTTTTTTATTTTCATAATAATTAAGCAGAATATGAATTGATTGCGCAAATTGATCTTCATCCTGCAATTGCATTGCCATTTTCATTGCTTCCAAAACGTAATCTGATGCTTTAACTTCTTCATTTAATTTTAAAAATATAATTCCAAAATTTTGTAAACATGCTAAACGTTCATTTAGATGCATAGAATTTGTCCAATATTCATGAGCTTCTTCAGTATAACTTTTTGCTAATTTATATTTCCCCATTTGAATATATAATGATCCTAATGCTCCCTTTGTGGATGCTAATTTAAAATCATCATTTAATTTTTTATATTCCTGAATAGATTCCAGAAAGAATTTTTGAGAATCTTCTAAATTTCCTTTTTTAGAATATAATACAGCTAAATTTGAGCATATTGAAGCTCTCTCTTCAATAATTTTAGTTGTTTCTTCTTTTTCATATGTCTTTTTAAGTTTTTTAATTAAAGTACTTATGTTTTCATCCAAAGAAATTTTAGATTTTTCTTCCATGTTTTATATATTCATTTTTTCTATACAAAATTTATTAGGATTTTGTCTGATATAATATTATAATAGTAAAAGGGAGAACATTCAATGGAACTAAGAACAACTTTTGCGATAAACGGGGATACAAATAAAGATTTAAATTTTGAAGAGAGTTTGGCAGCGAATTATATTCAAATAAAAAGACGGGTAAAAGATAATGAAAAATTAACCAGATTCACTGAAATTTTCTGGCCTTATATATTTATAGCAGGATCTCCTTCGTTCCATGTTATGATTGATGAAGTAGGGTTATCCGATCTTAATTTAAAAATAAATAATGCTCCAAGAACGGCACAAGTAGGACATGTTTTGAGAGATCAAAATTTTGGGATAATAGAGAAAATGGAGATGGCCAAAGAAATAATTGAATATAAAAAAAGATTAAATGTTGATCAATTAGATGAATCCCAATTTTTAGATGATGAATTTATAACAAAAAAGATAAATGGTTTAGTCCCCCCAGAATTATTAGAAGGATACAGTAAAATTATTAGAAATCTAGATAAATTTAAACCAACTGAATTTTCAATCTTGGATAGTCTTTACAATTTTGATGATTCAATTAATTTTGCTCAAGATTGGATGAAAACTTTAAATGAAGTCCAAGGAAACAAAATGCGATGGAATACCTTGAAATCAAATATATCTGAACCTTTTGATACTTGGATAACGGAATTTATAGTTAAAGAGAAGGATGCTAAAGCCCTATATAAAAGTGAATTAAATAGAACTGATGATATTGATGAAAATTTTATAAGTAATAAAATGAATCTGGAAAAAGATAACGTAGATCAATGGGTCTTAATGGAACAAAAAGACATTATCAGTAAAGTTGGGAAAATGTTTGTTGGGATCGATCTAATTTTTGAGGATTTACGAAAAAGAAACAATTATTTTCTGCAAATTGATTCATTAAAAACGAAAATGGTTGGAGAAGTAGTAATGCAAGGATTTCAACATATCTCGTATATTAGAGACTCAATTGAAAAATCTGAAAAATATTTACAAGATATCTCTAATAAAATGAATGTTATTCGAAAAAACATCGAAAATTTAAATATTTCAGCAGAAAGTAAGATTACAAATAAATCTCAAGAACTAACTGATCAAAAAAGCATCCAAGAAGAACAGATTCTCCAAATAAGCAAAAATCATGAAGGAAAAATTAAGGAAATTCAAAATTTTAAAGATAAAATAACAGATTTATACAATTCAATCAATCAAATTATCGAAAATAAATTAAAGTTGTGTGATGAAGACGAAAAAATGATTCGAAAATGGGAAATTTTTGATGATGAGAGTAATATTCATAATCCAACTATTCGATTTTTTGTTCCAGTTGGAATAGGCATTATCGAAGACGAGGATGAAGATGAGAGAATTGAATTTATATTTCCTTCGATATATTCGGGAAAAACTTTAACTAGAACACCACTTTCTTCTGAATTTTTAAAATTTGAGCAAGAAATAACACAAATTCTTGATAGAGATATGAAGTTGAGAAGCAATTTCGAATACACGATTGAAAACTCAATAAATTATGATGATTTAATACAGAAAGGATTAACTAAGTTAAAAAAAAGGGGATTAATCGAATAATTCTTTTTTATTTTTTCTATTTCTAATTTAAATTAAAGCAAATTAATCTTGTAATTCAGATAAAACAGATAAAAGAATTGGATCTTGGCTTACTCCAGCTCTAATAGATAAAACAGAAACGACTCTTTGTTTTATTTCTCCGGTTTCGTACTTCATTATCCTTTTAAAAACAAGAGAAACACTTTGCTGTAGTGTTATTTCAATTTCATCACTAAGATAGAACAATAATTTTGGAATTAGAACATTATTATCAATTACATTTGATAATTTCACAATCCCTGAAATCATCCCATCTCTAATTTTCTTAGATGGGTTTTTCATTAAATTGATCATTTCTGGAAAGGATTTTTTAAAATCTAGAGTACCAACAATTCCTAATAATTTCGCAAGATTATATATATAAATTTCTTCATTTCCGGTTTGATGAATTAAATCCAGTGTTTCATTTAAGGATATGATGGATTTATTTTTTTCTGTATAATTTATTATCATTTCCAGAGCTGCAAGTCGAGTCCATTTATTTTCATCATTTAAAAGACTTTTAATTTCATATATCAAATCATCACTTTCGATTTCTTTACCAATTTTATTAAATGCAGCAGTAGCAGCATTTTTAACATTCCATTCAGAATCTTTTAACCCATTTTGAATGATAGATATTGATTTCTTAGGATAGAATTTTCCTACAGATCCAATGATTTTAATCCCGATTTCACGAATATATGAATCTTCATCAATTGCAAGTTGTTGAATCACATCAAAAGGAATTAATTCATGATTTTTCTCAGCAATATCGATGAAGACTTTTGCTATGATTAATCTTAGTGTTGAGTTAGATTTAGAGAAAGTTTCTAAAATCTGATTCATGTAAAGTTTGAATTTCATAGGTTCTTTATTTGAAATATTTGAAATGCAATTTGTCAATTCCTTGGAGACTTTTATTTTTTCTTCTTTTGACCATTGTTTTATTATGATTTCCAATGGGATTTCTTCAGGATAAATTGAAGAAAGTTCTGATAAAACCGTGGCAACATTTAACCTAATGAAATCTTTTTCATTTGAAATATTCTCAATCATAATAGGAATTACTCGTTTAGGATTTGAATTTGAAATTTTTATGATTGTATCTGAAATTTTTCCCCGTTGAATAAAACTCTCTGTATCGGGTTCTATAACCAATTTAGAAACCAATAATTTAGGATCTTGCAATCCCATATTTACAAGAATTTTTTGAGCTAATTTCTGAAGATCAGAATTTTCTGAATGAATAAATTCAATCAATTTAGGAAAAATAGTAATAAATGATTGTTTCCATAAAGCTTCAAGAACTTTTAGCAATGATTGTTGAATTTCAACATCCTGAGAGTCTATTATGGATAAAATGTAGTTGGCCTTAATCGAATAAGGCTTTTCTTTCAAAATTGCTAAAACACCTTCAACAGCAACATTTCGGATTGCGCTATTTTGATCTAATAGACCAGAAATAAATGGATCAATGGGTATTTTGTTTTCATTAAAATGACCAATTTTAGTCAAAGCAGAGAAAACTGATATTTTGATCTCAGGATTTGCAGAATTCATCATTTCTATTAGTTTTGGAATTGTGGCTTTATTTATGTCGTCAAATTTAATGATACTAGAAGCTTTTGCTGCGATACTTCTAATTTTTGTTATCGCATGATCAAGCCTATTTGAAAATACATCTTGAGGAACCATACTTGGATATATACTTAGAAAATGAAGGATATTATTTTGAAAATTGTAATCTGGATTCTCTAAATGATTAATTAATGAAGAAATTTGTTCTTCTGTAGGAGTAAGGCTTTTTGTATCCGAAATATTTCCATGGAATTGCTTATTTAAGATCTCGATCGAAATATTTCTTATCCTATAATCTGGATGATTTAGTAATTTAAAATATGTATTTGAATCCATTAAAGTTAGTATTTCATCTCCATGTTTTAATATTACATTTAAAACAGAATTTACTTTATCAAAATTATT
>JAUWPK010000060.1 GCA_030611625.1 Promethearchaeum sp.
GCTTAGTAATCAGTGATCATGATACTGAAAATGTAGTGTCTGAAATAAATACAATTCTTGAAGAATATCCAAATAACATTATATTAATGCTTGATTTAGCCTATAGTTATGCTAATTTAAGTCGTTATGATAAAGCTATAGAGCTATATTCTAAGATTATTGAATTAGCTCCAGAAAATTCTAGTGGTTATACAGGTTTAGGTTTTATGTATCGTCAACAAGGGAAAAATGAAGCTGCCATTAAAGAATTTACAAAAGGGATTCTTTATGCTCCAGATAACGCAATCGCTCATTTTGAAAAAGCCGAGGCTCTTTTTGAGATTGACGAATATGAAGAAGCTTTAAAAAGCTATTATAAGGCTCTTCAATTCAGCGGTGCCGAAACTGAAGCAGAAACTCTACATCGAATTGCACAGGTAAATTTAGGATTAAAAAATTATGATAAAGCAATAAAGATAGCTAATGATGTTCTTTCTCGAGATCCTGGTTATATTTCTGCATCTAATATTATCGCAACTTCTTATTATTTAATGGAAGATTGGAAAAAAGCTGAATTGTATTTTGAAAAATATCTTAAAGAAATTCCTGAAGATGAATCAGCAAGTAATCTACTTCATGAAATTAAAGAAAAACTTAAGGAAAATAAATAGAAAATTAGAAACTTAAAAGAGATTAAAAAAAAAAAATTATTCTTTTGAGGCAGTTGCAGTTAATGATAATTTAACTTTGGCTGCTTTTAATTTTTCAACTGCTTTATTACTGGCTTTTTTCACTGTTATTTCCATTGGCTTAGTGACTTTACCAGTTCCGAGCAATTTGTTGTAATTAAGTGAATTTAAATCGACTATGTAATTAGTTCCTTTTTTCTCGATTTTTCCAGCTTCAAGCCACTCATCTAAATTCAATTCTACATCTTTGATATTGATTGCATTTACTGCATAAATTCGGAGCATTTTTTGAGGTCGTTTGAACCCTTTTTTGCCAATCCTCCATTTATCACCATCAGGTCCTGGAAATCCTTCCGCTCTCATTTTAAGGTAATATGTCCATTTATGCTTAAACTTACCTGTGGTTAATCCAGTTCCTCCTTTTACTCCTTTAGCTCGATGGGCACCTATTGTTCCATAACCACGGGTTCTGTTGGCATGCATCCGCCTACTCTTTTTTCTATGTGTGACTGGCATTCTTATATCATCTTCTTCAAGTATTTGTTTATTTTACCGCCAACATTCCCTAAAGTTCCTCCGGCTCCAACAGGTTTTTTGATGGATCCAGGATATCCTCCAATCGGTGGATGCAATCGGAATACTGGTTTAAGATCTTTAACTTCTTTCAATTGAATTTTCCCTTGATAGATTGCTTTGGCAAGTGCATCAATTGATTTATAAACAGTTGTTCGTCGAACGTGGCTATCAGTTAATATTTTATTCCCGGTAAGTCTTGCCCGTTTTTTGAGTATATTTTTCAATATATCTTCTGAAACAGGTCCGAATGAAACGTAGTCTTTTGATTTTTGAAGCATACCACGAACACTTGGGGTACTTCTTACAAACGTGGCACTATTTACGGAATAAAGATTCATTAAATGAAGTGTTCTTTGAATAGTACGTCTCATACCATGCGCACCTCTTACTCGAAGAACGCATAGTGTTATCTCTTGTTGATCCTGTTTTAGATTTTTTTTCAAAGAGACAGTAGGAAGTTCTACGATATTAACTTTTTTTACAGTTTTCTTTGTAGTTTTCTTAGTTGTTGCTTTTCTAGTAGTTTTCTTAGTTACAGCTTTTCTAGAAGTTTTCTTTGAACTTTTTTTAGTTCTTTTAACAGGAGTTTTTGTTGAACTTGACATTTTTTTCACCTATTTGTTTTAAAATTTAAGCATTCCAGTCTTCTCGTGTCATCATTTTATACATATTTTCCAAGGCGTTATAAACTGCTTTAGCCATATTTGCACGAGATTTAGTATTTCCTTTTGTTAAAGTCCAGATATCAGTTATTCCTGCGAGGCGTAACACAAGTTTAGCAGTATCCGAACATGCTAATCCGGTTCCTTTTGGTGCCGGTTTTAGAGTTACACGAACACTTCCCATCTTTCCTGAAGTTTCAAATGGAATTGAATGATGTCCTCCACAATCGCATTCCCAGCTTCCACAACCACGTTTGACAGGTATTAAGTTAAGTTTAGCTGATGCAATTGCTTTACGAATTCCAGGTCCTACTTCTTTATTCTTCGAAGAGCTAATTCCAACAAAGCCATCTTGATTCCCAACAACTACCGAACATTTGAATGTGCTTTTTTCACCTGCATCAGTTTGTTTCTGAACCATTTTGATATCAATAACTTCTTCTTTTAAATTTGGGATTAAAGAATCTAATATCTCTTTTTCTTTGATTACGTAGTTATTTTTAATTATTTCATCAATAGAAGTAATTTTTCCCTCTTTTACCATTCTTCCTAGTCTGGTTAATGGTTTCCAAACATCGAGTGGATTTCTTCTTTTGAATGGTTTTCGAGGAGGACGTCTTCCCCCTCTAAATTGTTTATTTCCTTGATTTGACATCTATATTTACACCTTTCCTTCCATATTTTTTTTAGTTTTTTCGAAATCACTTACAATTTTTAGAGGATCTCCCTTTTTCATTAATAATTTAGAAAATTTCTTCTTAAATTGGGCTGGTTTCTTTTTTAATAATTTTGCGTAATTTTCAATATGGGAACCATTAATTCTTTCACCTAAACTCTCAGGAAACCATTTTTCATCATGAGGGACTTCAATTCCCGCATCTAAAAATCCCCGAAAGGCTGCTTTAATACGTTCGTTGTGCACAATTATTCCTATATCGAGAATTATATCTTGAATATTGGCTTTTTTTGTCCTTAATCCACAAAGATATCCTGTAAGGTATGCTGATGGCATGTTTCCTGCATTATTTACCCAAGCAAAGTTTTTCTCCAGCTGAGAAGAATGACTTTGTGCAAGTATTTTATCACCTTGAACTAATGCATCAACAACTTGAACAGTAGTGTGTTTATTAGAACATCTAATGACTAATCTTTTTCTTCTTGATATAATTAATTTTAGTCTTCTATGATAATTCGTTTTACCTTCTTTTCTTCTTCTGAAAGGTACTCTATATTTTGGTCCTCTTGCCATTTCTAATTCCTCATTAATCTATTTTCTTCAATATATCTATGTAGTGTCGCTACTGAATTGAAAGCTCCACCTTTTGCTTTTAAATATAAATTTCTATAAACAGAAACTTCAATTTGCTTTGTATTACGTAATTTTTTTAATTCTCTTCTTAAAGGACGAATTCTATTTATCCAATTTCTTTTTGGTGGTGATCGAGCGGTTTTTTTACCTTTTCTGCTACCAATTCCCCTTCCACGACCTTTTTGTTTCTGTTTTAATTTTAAATTGGCTCTAATTCTTGATATTCCTATCTTCTCTCTTTTTGAAATAATTTTATTTTTAATTAAGTTGCGAATATCTTCCCTGGTGATTGCCATTGAAACCTCATCGATAAATTCTGGTTCAATAAAAACTCGGTTTTTACCACATTTCAAGATTTCAGCAGCTAATCGTTTTTGAGCATTGATTTTCATTTTTACCTAACTCCTTATTTTTTCCCCTTTGATTTATTCTTGGAATCCTTTTTTTTTGTTTTCTTTTCTTCTTCCACTTCTTCTTCAT
This sequence comes from Promethearchaeum sp., assembly GCA_030611625.1. Classification (GTDB taxonomy): domain Archaea; phylum Asgardarchaeota; class Lokiarchaeia; order Sigyniarchaeales; family Promethearchaeaceae; genus Promethearchaeum. Next base: position 3,696 of record JAUWPK010000060.1, read on the forward strand.
CCATTTCGGGTTCAAAGAGGTCTTCTTTTGAATAACCTGCATTAAATACTTTAAATCCAAGTTCTTGGGCTTTTTCAACAACTTTAATTCTTTTTCTTGCTCCCAATCGGGCTGAAATACGAATACCATGTCTTTCAGGAATTAAATTTTTTAAATCTTTTATACTTATGATTAAAATATCTTCTAAGCCTGAAGGGTGTAATCCACGTATTTTTTTTGGAGCCCTATAACCAGGTTCAGGAGATTTAACACCCATTTTCATTTTTCTTCGAGTTTTATTATCAATTCCTCTTTGTTTTCTCCAACCAGAGTTCTTTAATTTTTTATATCTCCATGATTCGTAACGTGCAAAGGATGGATTTCTCTTTCTTTTTCTAGTTCTGATTCTCAATAATCTCTTTTTTTCATGTAATTCCATTTTGTCCATTTCTCCTTTATTTGATTACCCATAATTGCTCATTTCCAAGTAATTTCTCATATACATAGATTCCATCTTGGAAGACTCGCTTATCTTTGTTTTTAATTCTACACCTTTTCTGAATATTTGCACATGTTTGTCCAACTAATTCCTTATCTGAGCCTGTAACAATTACTTCTTCTTTATTTGCTTTTATTTTAACATCTCCAATAGAATGAGTTATTCTTGGAGCTCTTTCTCCTAAGAAGTTTTTAATAAGTATAACATCACTACCTTTTTTTGGAGGTTCTAATGTAATTGGAAAATGGCTGTAAACTATCTTCATTCGATATTCATACCCTTTATCAATACCCAAAAACATGTTAATAATAATATTTTTTAGAGTGAAAGTTAAAGCAACTATATTTTTTCTAGGAAAATCAGCGTGCAATAATATTTTATTACCTTCAATTTTAATATCAATTTTTCTTGCATGCCCAAAGTCTTTTGTCAATTCTCCCAATTTTCCCTTTACAGACATAACTTTATTATCATTTATCTTGCAAACGATTCCCTTTGGAATTTCGAGTTCTTCATCAATTCTGATATATTTGACCATGATAATCCTTCCTTTTAATATACATATACGAGCAATCTTCCCCCAATATGCCGCTCTTTTGCTTCAATATGGGACATTACACCTTGAGATGTTGAGAGAAGAATTAATCCAAAATTTACAGCAGGTAAATAATGCTTTTCTTCAATTTCGATTTTTTTAATCTTTATAGGTTTTCTTGGTTTTATTACACCAATTTTATTAATTCTTCCGAGTAACTGTACACGAAACTTGCCTTGTCGTCCATCATCGATCGATTCAAAGCTTCCGATATATCCATTTGATTGAAGAATATGAAGAACGGTTCCAATAAGTTTTGAACGTGGATTTATAATCACCGAACTTTGGCAAACTATTTCTGCATTTTTAATACAGCTACATGCATCTGCTAACGGGTCTAGTAGTGTCATTTTTTCATTTTCTCCTAATATTTTTTAAATCCTAAATCTTTCGCTACTTCTCTAAAGCAGCGTCGACACAAATTCAATCCGTATTGACGGATGAGACCTCTATGAGATCCACAGCGTCGGCATACTCTTGATCCTTTACCCTTTAATGAAATGGATGTGTTCATTCGTTTTTCGTTCATGATAAATCACCTAGTAATATCTTTCCTCCATTTTTTCTACAATCTCTGCTTTGAATACATTTTCCATAAAGTACATTGCTTCTTTTTTGGAGACATATTGGGATGATCCAACTTTTCGTCGGTTCTTTTTTCGTGTTTTGATTCTTAATCCCGGTCGAGTTATTTTAACGGAAACATTGAATCCAAAAATTCCTAAATCAGGGTCGTATTTAACTCCTGGAACTTTGATATGTTCATCGACACCAAAACTAAAATTACCTTTGTTATCAAATGATCTTTTCAAAATTCTATTATCAAATGGATCTAATGCTTTTCTCAAGAAATTTGCACAATCTTCCCCACGGAGTGTAACTTTTGTTGCAACTGACATGTTTTTACGTAAACCCCATTCTTTTACATTTTTCTTGGCTTTTAATACAACCGGTTTATGACCTGTTAATGATTCTAATACTTTATGGGCTTTTTGAATTTCTACTGCGCCTAAGCTGCCCATACCAATGTTTATTACTACTTTTTCGATTTTAGGTTGAAGCATTACATTAGATTTCCACATTTCTTTGAAATTTATTTCTTTTTGGCTCATTTATTATTCCTCCATAGGTAAATCTATTACTGTATCATTTTTTCCAATTACAAATACATAATCATAAGATGTACTTATTTCACCGCTTGATGTGGTTATTTGAGCAAGGGATGCATTTACTCCAAATCTTTGAGTTAATTTTGAGATCGTTCCAGAAACGCCTGTATGAGCTCCTCTATAAATCATGCCTTGAACTTTTTCCTTGAATTCAAAATATTCCATAATCTTTTGTTCTGGAATTGAAATTTTCAAAGTTCCGCGGGTTTTGTATTTGGTTTTATCTTTTTTAACTAATATATTCCTACCGTCATGGAGATTTAACTGTTGAATGCCACCTTTGATAGTTGTGATATTATTAATTCTACAAAGTTTAAACTTGGATTCTTCTTTCGTGATCTCGGAAATCATTAATCCATGATTTTTTGATGCTAAAATTCTATAAGCTTTATTAATTTCTGGTAATTCTATTACATCCATTAAACCAATAGGGAAATTTAAATCTTTTCTCGGTATACCATCAATAATAATTCCATTCTTATTTACAATGTATTTTGATTCTTTGGAATTTTTTGTAATTTTCAATAAATCTCTGAGCACATGACCAAGTGGAAGGCAAAAATTCTTTGAATGGGGGCCTGAGTTAGCCTTATAGAAATATTTTCCTGCAGATCTATCCTTTCTTCTGATTTGAAGATGTCCTGGAGTTGCCAATCTTTTTTGATGTCGTTTATTTCCTTTGGATCCCATGTTATTTCTTTCCTCCTGTCTTTTTTGGAGATGTGTTTTTAATTTCTTCAAGTTTTTGCATTCTATCCATCATTTTTTCTCTCCATGGATCGATTTTATTTTTCTTGGTTGCTAATTTTGTTAAGATTAATTTGGAAGGTGCTATTGGGGTAAAAAAACTTGTTCCGTCTTTCTTTTCTTGACTGGTTTCTTCAATCGTCACTTTTCGAGTTTTTTTATTGATACTTAATATTTTTCCTTCAATCCCCGAAAATTCGCCTTTGGTGATTCTGCATTGGTCATCCACCCTTAGAGGAAGTCGTTTAACACCCCATTCTTCCTGCAAATTTTCATCAAACGGAATCGTGAATAATTTAGAAACTTGATGATTTTTTACTTTAAGTAAAGCATTTCTTTGTTTTGTTGGTTTTTTTGATTTTACTTTCATTTTATTTTCCCTTTTTTAGTTGATTAAATTATAAGTGAAGCGACATTACTTATCCGGGGATACAACTCAGCTACCTCACGGGCGATTGGTCCATTAATTTGACTAGCTTTTGGATCTCCATCCTCAGTTACTAAAACTCCAGCATTGTCTTCAAATCTTAATCTTGTTCCATCAATTCTCCGAATTGTTTGTTTTTGTCGGACTATAACTGCTTTTAATATTTTTCGTCTCAGATCAGGATTTCCTTTCTTAATTGAGACGACAACCATATCTCCAACGCAAGCATTTGGATATCTATTGAGTCTTGTAGATCTCCCCAATACAGCAATAATTTTTGCTAATTTTGCTCCGCTATTATCCGTGATTTTGATTATCGTTTCTGTATTTAATCCTTTAGTGATTCTAATTCTAAAAACACTAGCACTTTTTCCCATACGACGTTTTCCACCCATTTTATTAGTCCTCCTTCACAATTTTTTCAATAACCACGAACGCTACAGTTTTTGAAATTTTTCGACATTCTGCAACTTTTACTTGTTCTCCCTCTGTAACTTCAATACAATCAGGAAGATGGGCAGTAATCTTTGATTTTCGTCTTTCATATCGTTGATATTTTGAAATATAATAATTATAATCTCTTTGGATTACAACTGTTTTATGCATTTTAGTTGAAACAACATTTCCTTGTAGGATTCGTCCCCTTAATTTTAAATTACCATGAAAAGGGCAATTTTGATCTTCACATACTTTGGTGGGAACAACGATATTTGGTATTCCGATATTTTTTACTTGATTCAATGTAATTTCCTCCGATTTTTTTTTCTGATTAATTTAATTCTATTTTCTGGATTTCCTTCGATTTTTTTTCCATCGAATTCGATCATTTTTTTAATCCCATTCGGTTGATCAATCCACGAACGGAACATATATTGATTTTTAATATAAATTTTTGATTGTTCTTTGTTTTCAACCCGTAACGTGTATTTTGTTTCATCAATAACGGTTCCAATAAATTGAAACTCGGACCAGTTTGGGTTATTTTTGCTTTTTGCATATAATTCAATTCCTATAAAATCTAAATATATAAATATTTTAGCATCTCTCATATTTCATTGATCTCGTGCATGTAGGTTAATATACGTGCAACATTTTTTTTCAATTGCTTAATTTTTGAAGGATCTACCATGGTTCCGCCCATCGAATTGCTGGCGCGTATTTTAAAGAGCTCATTTCTCAAATCAATTAATTTTTTCTCTCTTTCAATTGCGCTCATCTTTTCAATATCTTTCATTTTACTTTTCATATGAATTCACCAATTTACTTCTTTTCTTCCTTTACTTCTTCTTTTTCTTTATCAGATTTTTTTGAAGCTTTCTTTGAAGATTTTTTAGTAGTTTTCTTTTTTCGAGTGGATTTCTTCTTTTTCTTTGGTTTTTCTTCTTCTTTTTCAACTTTCTCTTCTTTTAATTTCTCTTCAGGGGTGTTTAATCCTTCAAAAACTTCGTCCTTTTTCAGAGTGTCTTTATCAGTTTCTAAGATAGTTTCTTTTGAATCTGAGATTTCATCAAACAAATCATCTACCAATTGTGCTTCTTCATCAACATCTTTAATTGCTGGTAGGTTTTTGTCTTCTTGATAGAATTTATCTACTTCAGGAGTAACTTCTTTTGGGGCAATTTTTTCTTCAAATATGCCAGTTCGTATTTCGACGTAGTCTGGTAATAGATAATCTTTAGACATAATTGAAACACGAATTCCTAATACTCCTGATTTTAATGTTAAGTGAGCAACTCCTTTATCAACACCTTCATCTGCTGGGGTACCACACTTATTTATAACTCCTGATCTGAAAACTTGATTACGAGCACGTTGAGATGTAACTTTACCGCTAATATGGACTTCTACTCCACGTGCACCTGATTTTACTATTCGACGGATAATACTATATGTCGCTCGTCTATAATTTTGACCCTTATTAATTGCATAAGCAATTCTTTCTGCTTGAATTTGTGCATTTAAATCTGGATTTTCTATTGTATCAACATCAATTGTTGGAACATTAATATTAAACTTGGCTTTAACAGCATCGGTTAGTTCTTTAATTTTTTTACCTTTCTTTCCAATAACTAATCCCGGTCGAGAAGTTCGAATTGTAATTCTTGTCCCCATTGGAGTTTTTTGTAAAGAACAACCAGAATAGCCCGAATTATCTAATTCTGAGCGTAAAAATTCATCAACTAAGCATTGTTGAATCCCTTTATTAATGAAATGTTTTTTGATTGGCATAATTTTTCACATTTTTAATTATTTTATTTCTCTTCTAGTACTATTTCAATATGGCTTAATTGGGAAAAATATGGACTTGATCTTCCATGTGCTCTCTCAATATACCGCTTGAGTGTTCGACCTCTCATAACAGCGGTGTGGATTATATGTAATCGATCTGGATCTAATCCTTTATATTCAGCGTTAGATTCTGCATTTGCTAAAACATCATATACCATTTTCGCTGATTTTTCTGGATAACGTCCCGCTGGAAATTTATGAAGATGCATTCCATGTCTGTGTCGAACTTTTTTATTTGATCTACGAAAGGGGACAGGAGTTTTTAAAAGGATAACGCCTTCTAAGAAGGTTTTTGCTTTCTCTAAAGACATTCCTTTGATTGTATTGCAAACTTCGCGGGTCTTCTTTGGAGAAGTTTTAAGATCTCGCCCACTAGCTATTGCTGTCTTGTCTTTATCAAGCCCTGAGAATGAATATTTCCAATTTGGCATGTTTTTTTACCTTTTTTATTTATTTAAATGATTATTAATAGTTAATTTGAATCCAGCAAGCAGATTTGGAATTACTCTGCGCGGATAAGGTGTATACGGTGCCAATATTTCACGCAATTCACTTTTTCATGCATATCGGGCATACACACGCCCCAGTTTTTTCATAACTGGGCGCATTAAATTCACCAAATCTAAGATCTTTCGATCTTGTAGTGAGTTTTCTAAAGATTGATCATTAAAATGTTTTGCGATTTGAAATTGATTTCCTTAACGTTGATTTGAAAATCGTGAAATTTATATAGGACGTAGTCGGGATTGATACTATTTTGATTTTGTCCAATATGAAAGATAAAATTAAATCTAATGATAATGAACGTAGCAAAAAAAAAAAAAAAATTCTAAGAATAAAAGAACCAGCAGAAATTTGATGATTTTTTAGAAAAAAATATCAAAAACTGATAAAAATGCCGCATAAACAAGCAATAAAATTACATAAATAATTACAACCATGATGACGTAAATAAATATAGCTCCTATTGCTCCTAAAAATGTTGTTTTATGTTTGGCTTTAATAATAAACGGTGCAATTACAACTGCAATTATAAGTGATATCACATATCCTATCAAAAATTGATATAATAATACAAATACAATGAAAAATACTAATGGAATTATGAAAATATATAAGCTTGTGAGAAATACAAGGAGTAACTGTGTGTTTTCACCCTTAAACAGTTTAATTCCTAATTGCAAGGCAAAGGTTAGTACAATAAATATCAATATAAAAACTAGAATTTCAATTGCGCTTACTTTAAACATCTCCAAGATCTTGAAACATAATAAATTAATAATTAATTTTACAATTAATAATTTTACAATATTGTAGACGGACTTGATTTATTTTTTAGATTTATATTCCATTTAGGGAATATTTTAAGACTGGTTCCGATATTAAATTGATTTCCTTAACGTTGATCTGAAAATCGTGAAATTTATATAGGATGTAGTCGGAATTGAAACTATTTTGATTTTGTCCAATATGAAAGATAAAATTAAATCTAATGATAATGAATGAAGTAAAAATAATAGAAAAAGGGAAAAAGTGTTATTTCAACGGTACAAACTGACTTGAACGCGTAGCTCCGACCCCAGGATTTCCATGTTGTACTTTCTTGCATGTAGGGCTAAATTCTCCCAAATATTTGCCAATATGATCAGGTGTGATTTTTACTTCAATATATTCGATTCCGTTATAAATTGCAATTTTCAGGCCAATAAACTCCGGAAAGATTATCATATCTCTATTATGTGTTCGTGTTACTACTTCACGATCATTTTTCAGGGCTTTTCTGGCTTTCTTTAATTTTTTTAATAGTTTCTTTTGCCTTTTTGGCATACCTCTAAGTAAGGATCTCCTCTGACGAGATGGAAGTAATTTGATAAATTCCTTCATTGACATTCTTCGTAGTTCTTCGAGGTCTTTACCTCTGTATAAAAATTTACGTCTTGACGATTCCGACATTTTACAAAGATGAAAAGTTGAACATAAATTAATAATTTTTTGCTTTTCGCCCAATTCCTCCATTTCATTATTTTCTCCTATATTGGTATGAAATAATAAAATGAGATTTATTTTTATTTTTAGAAATTATTATATCAATAGTTTCAATGACATAATTAAATGGAGAATAATCATGATAAAATCCACCCTTAAATCCGGTCGAGGAACTAAATTATTCCAAAATAATGAAGTCTCACTAACCCTTAGTATTTCAACAACTAAATCATCTGAATCTCCAAGATGGGATGAGATTTTAATGATATTAGGGACTCTTATTGTTCCAATCAACCATTTGGGAAGAATTTCACCCCATAGTTTACAAATAATCATTCCTCCTTTTTCACAATACATGGTAATTAATTCGGGAAAAATTGATTTGGGCCTTTCTTTTAGCCTTGATCCCAAAAATCATAAAATTTTGTATGATCCTTATCTTTATGAGCATGAAGACCATAAGAATTACGATTCCGAGGAATTTAAATCTCTTCACCCCGTTCCCGATGGCTATATCGATATTTTGGCGAAATGGTACTCAATTAAATTCACATATCCTGATTTTAATTACATATTCATTCGCCCTGGGTTAGGAATAAGTTTGCAGATGCACGCAATGAGGGAAGAGCACTGGGAAGTTCTCGAAGGCCAACCAATAATTATTGCTGGCTCTAAAATCTCATATGACAC
>JAUWPK010000321.1 GCA_030611625.1 Promethearchaeum sp.
TAAATCCAGGTCAAATTGTATTTGTTGTTTTAGCTCGTCAATGTTCAAACGAAAAACACAAATTGATTTCTGCATCAGTAGGTGTAGCAAAACCAAAAGATGAAAAACACTATGGATTTTTAAGTGAACATCATTGTCTAGGTCAAGATGAAGAAACCGCTGGAGATTTCGCAGAAGATTTAGCTGCAAGTATTTTGGCTAGCACTCTTGGTATAGAATTTGATATTGATGCTGATTATGATGAAAAGCGAGAAATATTTCATATAAGTGATAAAATTGTTGAAACCAAATCAACAACATCCACCTGTATTGTTGAAAAGGATGGAAATTTTACAACAGTATTGGCTGCTGCTGTGTTTATCTTAGAATAATTTTGCATTTTCTATAATATTATTTATAAGAATGAGGTTTAATGTATGAAGAATAACGATTATCTAGGAGAAAAAGTAAGAAATTTTGATCCAAATGAAATTGAAACTGTGGAAAATGCATTAAATGCATTAAAATCTTGCTCTTTTCAAGGCCGTAATTTGGGTAGAGCTCTGGAAATTTTAACGGAAATGGTCAGTGTTCCAAAATGTTTTAAAGTATTATCATTATCTGGCGCGATGGTTCCTGCAGGAATGGAGGAAATTATATGTCAAGGCATCGAAAACAAGGTATTTGATGCGATAGTTACAACAGGGGCCAATATAGTCCATTCAATTGTTAATAGTTATGATCCATCAAATCAAGCGCATTATATTGGTTCTAAAGATGTCAATGATAAAGAACTTTATGATTTAAGTATTAATCGGATATATGACACTTATCTTCCTGAGAGTCATTATAAAGATGCAGAAAACAAGCTTTTGCAACTTATATCATCAGAATTTTCAAAGAATACAAAACATATCATTTATCCTTCAGAACTTTTTAACAAAATCGGGAAAAATATGAAAAAAACAAGTTTTTTACGAGTTGCAGCAGACAAAAATATCCCAATTTTCTGTGGTGCAACATCTGATTCTGAACTTGGTTTAAATCTACTAAAATATAGAAAACTCAATGATTACAATATTATTTTAGATGAAATTGGAGATATTGATAATTTTGCAGATATGATTGAACAATATGATAAATACGGCATTATTATCATTGGTGGTGGTGTTCCTCGAAATTGGTCTCAACAAATTTTCCCTTACCTTGAGCAAATAAAGAATAAAAAAAACAGTGGGTATAACTATGGTGTCAGAATTCACACAGCAACTGAATATGATGGTGGTTTATCTGGTTGCACAATTTCTGAAAATGTTTCATGGGGTAAATACTCAAAAATAAGTGATGACAAGAGTGTTAGTGTTTGGGTGGACAGCACCATTGGATTTCCACTTTTAATGACAGCATTATTTCAAAGAATGCGTAAAAAAAATTAGTTATTTTGAGAATCTTGAATTTCAAATAGCTCGAGAATTTCTTGAGTAGTTGTTATTTGAGATATATCCTTATCATCTCTAATCCTCTGATAGATTGGAAATCTTAATGAATATCCTCTAGGATCCTCTAGACTTGCTCCCACATCTGATTTATTTGATATTGTAAGTTCATCTCCCATAACTTCAATAATTATTTCGGGTTGGAACCAAACATCGGGTATATCGGCACAAATAACATTCTTTGGGGGTTTTTTAAGTTCTAATTTCTTTAATCGATCCGTAAAATGTTCCAAATCATCATCAGAAAATCCAGATCCAACTCGAGTAAAAAATTCAAACTTATTTGTATCATCATTATAAACGGCACAATAAAATGGACTTAATAATCCTTTTCTTCTCCCTTTTCCCCAAGAACCACCAATTATTACAACATCTATCGTGTCAACCATTTTTCCTCCTTCTAATCCTTTCAATTTTATCCAAAGAAAACCACGATTTCCTGATTTATAGACTGAGTCTGGTCCAATCGCTTTATTCATAATACCTTCGGCACCTTTAACCCTTGCTTCATTAAAATAATCAACCATTTCTTGAGTATTGTGAATTAATTTCTTATTAGAACATTGAATTGTTTCCGAAGGAATAATTATATTTTCTAATAATTCTCTTCTTTCTTTTAATGGGAAATCTAGATAAGTCACATTATTTTCAAATAATAAATCAAAGCAAAACAAACATACAGGAACTTCTTTTTTCATTTTTTCAATATCATATTTTCTTCTTCTTGTACTAACAACTTGAAATGGAAGCATTTTCTCAAAAAATGGATCCATGGCTACAATCTCCCCTTCAAATACTGCATTTTCTGATTTAACTTGGCTAATTACACTTTCAACAATATCAGGGTATTGATGAGTGATATCTTTGAGGCGCCGTGAAAAAAGAAGTACTTTTTGTCCCTTTTTATGCACTTGAACTCGCTCACCATCGTATTTATATTCGGCAATAAAATCCCCCCCACCAAGTTTCTTCTGGATTTCAGTGTATTGAATTCTTGATGCCAACATCATCCGGATTGGGATTCCTACTTGAATTGTAATGGATTTAATTTCTTCTAATCCCTCATTCATTAATTTTTCTGCAATATATCCCAAATCAGGATAAATATTATATGCATTTTCAATAATTGAACGATTATCTTTAGATCCAGTTATGCTTAATGCTAATGAATCTAAAATTGTTTTATCTGCGATACCCATTCTTAGATCGGATAAGATTATTTTAACAATAAATTTTGCACTTTGAGGAGAACTTAATCGGAAAATACCTGTTAGTAAATTAATTTTCTGATCTTGACTTCCTTCACCTTTAATCTTCGATAATTTTTCTAATTCACCGTATAGACGACTAACTTCCAGTATTTTTTCTGTTTTATTTTTTTTCACAAATGTATCTAAGGAGTATGTTTGTTTTTTCCCCTCTCTTCTTTTTAGAACTGATTCTAATGCTTCTCCTACATCGCCTTTCTTATTTATTAAATTTTTTATGTTAGAATTAGAAATACCTGTAAATTTTGATATTGCTTGAATCACCATTTTTTCCGCAATACCGAAAGTTGGAAAATCATTAATTTCGGAAACAAGTCTACCTTGGGTTAAATAAATTACTTTTCGGAAATCATCACGATTCTCTTCTTTAACACATTCAGAAAATAATTCTGCAAGAATATCAATCATTTCCAATCTACTATTAGTAGATTCAAGCCTTTCATAATAGTAAATTATTTTATTAAAATCCATTGTTTACACTTTTGAATTTAAAAGAAGAAAAATAAAAATGTTTTGTAAAAAAGAATTACATTAGTGGTGAAATTTGTTTTTCAATAGCTTCTTTTTTCTCAGCTGGAATTTCAGAAAATGAATCTGGAATAAATTTAATTTTGTGATTATCGATTGAAAATGAACAAATATCACCTTCCATCTGTTCTATTTTTATAGAACCGTCATCTTTTGATGAAATCAATAAATCTTTAAATTGTTCCATCAGTATAACGATTGTTTTACCAATTAATAATTTATCAGAATCATCTAAAGCGGGTTTAGGTTGTGATTTTTCAGATTTTGATAATTCTTCATTCAGTACATTGACATTTATCTTAGGAATGTCTAATTTTGGATGTTCTGGTTCTGGCTTCGGCTCTTCAGGTTTAGGAACAATAGGAGTTGAGATAACTTGTTTGATTACTGGTTTGCTTTCTTGAAAAGGGACAGATTTACTCTCTTGAACGGGAACAGGTTTTTCTCCTTCTTTTCCAATAACATATACAAAATCTCCAATCGCTTCGAAATTCTTGTTTAATAAAATCAATAACTTCTCATTATCTTGGGTTGATTTGGAATCCCTACTTACTTTCCGATCATCAATCTCAATAATTACATTCAGATCACGACCGATTATTGCATTTCCTGCTTGATATCCATGTCCTTTGATGGATTGAGCTTGTCGTAGAGCGGTTCGTCTTGATACCAAACCCCTTCCTTTTCCGTGCCATAGCCATACTTTTTGGTTTTCTTCATCTAAGACAATAATACTTTTATCGGG
>JAUWPK010000292.1 GCA_030611625.1 Promethearchaeum sp.
ATAATCCCTTCTCATATTGGATTAATCCCAATATTTTTTATTAAGCAGATATATTTAAAGGATTTCTTTTATTTGCATTCCGTTAAAAAATTAGATGAATAATTACCTATCATGAAAAAAATTTTCTCTAATTTTTATAAATAATATATTTGATTTCGATTTCTTTTTTTCCAACCAAACAATTATAAAATTATAAGAAAATGAGTAATCTTGATACTTCCAATACCAAAGTCTCGTGTGTCATATGTCATTTACCTATTGATCTGACACATTTTGGAAGGGAACAAGTAACTAAAAATTTTGTTGGATGCTCCAATTCTCATCTAGTTCATTATGAATGTTTAAAAAAGTGGATTCCTCATAGTTCAAAATGTCCGGTTTGTGCAGAAAGTTACGATACAAAAGTCATTAATGTATTTAGCGAACATTTGGAGCAATTAGAGAAGGATTGTAAAGAAGCTGAGCAACGAGATCGGGAATTCCAAGCGAAAAAAGAAGAAATGATGCAAGCTTCTCAAGAAGAGGATCCAGAGTATTTGGAGAAATTTGAGCGAGTGGAAAAATTGATATCTCAAATGAAATATATGGAGGCTCTCAATTTAGTTTGGGATATGATTGATATTTATAAATTCAAGTTAAAAGATCCACGTTATCCAAAGGTATTATTCTTTTTATCATATACATATTACAAACTGAAGAAGCATGGGCAAGCAATACAGCAATTAATGAAATTAATCAAGATAGACTTTAATTATCCTCTTGCATTTTACTATTTGGGATTAAATTACGAGGAAATGGGCCTTTTAGATAAAGTTAAGTGGGCTTATGATCGTTCTTTACTTCAAATAGAGAAATTATCAGAAACTCACGATTATTATAGACCCTTTTTAGAGGATATTCAACTAAGGCTCAAGAATTTAGCGATTTAGCTTTTCTACATTAAGCATAATCCTTTAAAAGAGTATTATATCCTTAGGATCTATTTTAAGTGCAATATTTTGGTTTATTGACAGATTTTTAATTAAATCTTGATCTTGCAACTGCAATTTGAGGTAGTTAAATGGCTTATTGACATTATTTTCGTTGAATTGTATAATAATTTGATAGATTTTACTCTTTAATTGAATAATTGAAATTATTTTGCCTAAAACTATTAAAAATTGTTCTGAAAATTTCAAGTGTAAGTTTTTCTTTTGCTTTACTAATTCATTTTCATTAGCTAATTTAATTTTGCTGGGGTGAATTTGAATCCCCGTTATATTTTTCTCTTCTTTAGAAGCAATCGCTATATCTCCTAGTGGGCTCGAAATAATTAGATTTCCTTGGTCAAATTTTTGAGAATTTACCTCCCAAATATTAAGCTGTCCCATTATATGAGCGATCTGGAAATTTTTAGGATTTTTATCAATATCTATCATTGTTCCTGACTGTTGTATTATTCCATTATACATTATAGCTACTTTATCGGCGATTAATCGAGCTTCTTGTTGATTGTGTGTGACATAAATTGTAGTTGTTTTCGTTTCTCTTTGGATTCGTTTTATCATCAATGCTAAGGATTCACGGCTGCTGGCATCAATACTTGATAAGGGTTCATCAAGTAAAAGTAATTTTGGATTTACAACGATTGCGCGTGCAAGCGCAACTCGCTGTTTTTGTCCCCCGCTAATTTCACTTGGAAAACGGGTTAAAAGATCTTCAATTTGAGCTAATTTAGCAACATCTTGGATTTTTTTTTCAAAAGCATCCTTAGAATTTTCTTTATTTCTAGCATGGAGTCCAAATGCTATATTTTTCTTGATGTTAAGGTGGGGAAACAGTACTTGGGACTGTGGAACATAACCAATTTCTCTTCTTTGTGGAGAAAAATCTGTAATATCTTGCTCTTCTATGATAATTTTTCCTTTTTCTGGATGAATTAAACCAGCAATAATTTTTAGTAATGTTGTTTTTCCACAGCCACTTGAACCCAATAAAATCAAAAGTTCACCGCGCTCAACATTTAAATTAAGATTATAAATGATAAACTCATTTTGGTATTTCATGTAAATATTTTGAAGTTTTAAGTAGGTCATTTTGATAATTCATACCTCGATAATTTAAAAAATTAAAATTTTAGGTCTTTTTCTCCTGTTTTCTGAATTAAAAAAAAGCAAATAAATGTAATGATGATTAAAATGCTTGCCATGGACGCGGGGAGTTGCATTGTTCTTGAAGATAATAATTTTGAAATTCCTATTGATAAAGTTCCATATTCTGCTCTGGCTAAGAAATTAGTAGCTCCAAACTCACCAAGACTTATTGCGAATGAAAATATCCCTGCAACAATTAACCCTGACTTCATCATGGGTAATTCTACTTTCCAAAATATGCGCACTCTTGATGCTCCTAATGTAGAAGCAATGTTGAGTAAATCAGTATCTATTCTATTATATGCAGATAGAATTGCTCTTGTTGCGAAAGGAACACTAATTAGAACATGAGCAAGAACAATTAAAATCCAGACATAGTTATTAAACAAGGCACTATCCTTAAGTTGTAGAAATAAACCCATTGCTAACGTAATTGATGAAGTGCCCATTGGAAGAATAATCGCAAGTGATATAATGTTCTCAATAAATGATTTTTTATAATTATTTACTCGCTGCAAACGATTTCTTAGTATAAATACAATCCCAATTGAAAATATCAAGGTAATAAGTGTGGTTAGTAAGGCAAATGATAATGTATTTAAAAGTAATCTTAAGGGAGACGCCCCGAGCAGACTTTCATAATCTTTGGATAATAAATTAAGGTATCCCCAAAAAGGAGAACCGTCTGGAGTATTCGGGGTAAAAGATGCGACTAAAACTGCAATCATAGGCGAAATTGAGAAAATTATAATGAAAACTGTAAAAATAATGAGGGAAATTTGACCTAATGTTTTTTTCCAATTTGATTTCGAAAAAACGATTTTTTCAGGGTGAAATGATTTTTCTTTTCCAGAAGCCATAGCCCTAGTTTTCTTCTCAAATATAATATATAGAATTATAATGATTGAATTAAAAAATAACTGTAGAATTCCCAGAGATGCGCCTGCAGGAAAATTTAAAGTGTTTTTCATAAGTTTAAAAATCCTAACTTCAAGGGTTTGATATTTAACTTCACCAAGATACAAGACAATAGCGAAACTATTGAATGTATATGTAAAAATTAATAGGGATGCTGAGATCAGGTAGTTTTTAATTTGTGGAAATATAATTTTCCAGAAAATAGTTAAATTTTTTCCCCCTAAAGTCTTGGATATCTCTGTTAAATTCTGATCAATATTCTCCCATGCTGGAATCATCATACGTATTATTACAGATATATTATAAAATGAATGTGCAAGAATAATTCCTTCCATACTTCCGTACAAATTTATTAAAGGAATTCCTGCAATATTAATCCAAAATCTATTAATAAACCCTCCTTCTCCATAAAGGATTATAAATCCTAACAAAACAACTATGGATGGAAGAACAAACGGAACAGTTAACAAATTTATTAGCAATTTTTTCCCCTTAAAGGAATATTTAGCCAAAAAATATGAGACCGGAAATCCCAATAATATGCAAATGAGTGTAGTTAGTATAGATTGAATAAAGGTAAATGATAGAGCATTAAGATTTAATGAAGAAGTGATAGTAGTCCAGAAAATTTCGAATGTAAATGAGTAATTTTGAATTAAAGCAAATTTTAGGATTTTTAAAAGTGGTAAATAAAAAAAAGTGAGTAAAAAAGAAATTAAGGCTGTTATAACTATACCTACAATCAGCTTATTTAGTAAGCCTTCTGTCTCAAATTTCAAATTCGACTTTATATTTTTCATTTATCAATTTTAACCCTTAGATTTTCTTATTTTCATATTTTCGAATTTTTTTTTGTATATATGCTATTGATCCTATTGAAGCCAAAATGATGAAAATTGAGAGATATCCATTAATTTTTAGCCCTGCAGTTATCAAAGTTTCCCAATCTTCTTGCCATTTCTCGAGATTTGTTCCTATTGTTTCAGAAGATATCAGAGAATTCAAAATATTTACATCATCTGGATTGATTGCAGATTCATTAAATGTAGCTGAAATTTTTGCGTATTCATTTGCGGGATACATCCAGTTATTTTCAGCAATGTTATCTTGAAGATCTTTGCTTAAAAACCAATCTATAAACTCTTTAGCAAGTTCTTCATGAGGTGCGTTATTGACTAATCCAATTCCTTCAATTTGTAACCAAGCGTTTTCAGTACCGTTTTCATGCGATAAAAAGGCGCCTTGAGATGTATCATCATAAAGACATGCACTATAAGCGGGGCTTGTTCCATATGAAACCATAATTGGTCTATTTTCTCCCCCCTCATACCATTCACTAAAAGCTGCATTCCAACTTGATGCAATCCTTAAATCATCTTTTGTATTTTTCCACCAGTCTCTCCAATCTTGATTTAATATTCCGCTAAAATTGATCTCGGGATCTCCGTACACTGCAATGGTCCATAATAAAAATCCCAAACCTGTTGAGCTTAGTGTTGGATCTTGAACTATTAACT
>JAUWPK010000161.1 GCA_030611625.1 Promethearchaeum sp.
CTTTTACCCTTTTTGAAAACAGGAATTCCTCCTCCACCACAAGTTATTAAAATGAAATTTTCTTGAATTAATTTATTAATTTCTCTGTATTGATAGATTTTTAATGGTTTGGGGGAAGGAACAACTCTTCTCCATCCTTTAGATGTTTTAACAAATCCCGGTTGAGATTCAGGATAACTAGGTCCGATTGGTTTTGTTGGATTTTTAAAAGCAGGATCATTTTCGTCAACTCTGACATAACAAAGAATTGAGCAAAATAATTTTTCATCATCTAAACCTATTCGCATTAATTCTTCATCTAAAGTTGATTCAATCATAAATCCAATTTGACCTTGGGATAATGCTCCAAGGAGTCCAAGAGGCATTTGTGGAACTTCATCAGTTGCCATTTGTTGTAAGAGCAGATTACCGACTTGTGGCCCATTACCATGAGTAATAACGACATTATAATCTCTAGATAATTCAGCAATTTGTCCAATAGGCTTTCGCAAATTTTTAAATTGTTCTTCAGCCGTTCCTCTTTGCCCCTTTTTAATTAATGCATTACCTCCAAGTGCTATGATAAGTCTTTTTCTCATGTTTTAGCCTCTTTTAAAATATTTAATTGAATTTAATTAATCCATAATTCCTAATAGGAAAAGGATGATTGCTTTCTGAACGTGAAGTCTATTTTCTGCTTGATCAAATACGATAGATTGTGGCCCATCAATTATTTCTGCAGTTTCTTCATAACCGCGTTTAGCTGGTAAACAATTCATAAAGATTGCATCAGATTTTGCATTTGCCATAACTTTGGCATTTACTTGAAAAGGCATGAATAATTTAACTCGTTCATCTTCTTCTTCTTTTGGGATACCATAGCTCATCCATGAATCTGCATAAAGTATATCTGCACCTTTAGCGGCTTCCATTGCATCATGAACAACACGGATTACGGATCTGGTTTTCTTAGAAATTTCTGCAATTTCTTCCAAGACTTCTTTTTCAGGTGAGTACCTTGGATCGTTTGGACAAGCAATATCCATATTCATTCCAAATATTGCGCACATTCTCATTAAATCATAAGTTACATTATTATATGAATCTCCAAAGAAAGAAAGCTTAAGATTATCGAAATTTCCTTTTTTTTCCTTTATAGTTTGGAAATCACATAAAATTTGACATGGGTGTGCGAAATCATCGAGCATGTTAATAACTGGAACATCTGAATTTGCTGCAAGGTCTTGGATATCTTTTCGTTTGAATACACGTGCTGCGATTAAATCAACATAACGTGAAGCACATTTTGCTGTATCTTGAATAGTTTCTTTTATTCCAAGAGGAGAATCCTTAATTGAATAAAATATACCATGTCCTCCCAATTGAGTCATTCCTGTTTCAAATGAAACACGAGTTCGTAAAGAAGGTTTAGCAAAAATCATTAAGAGTGTTTTATGGCTCAATTTAGATGTATACTTTGAATTGAACTTATCAGCTTTCATTTTTATTGAATAGTCGATAATATTTTCACACTCTTCACGAGTAAAATCAGAGACTTTTGTAAGGTTTCGAATTTCCATCTTTTTAATCAATCCTTAATATTATATTTTATATTTAAAAAAAAGAGCAATAAATAATGAATATTTTTTGCTTATTTCAGTTTAGCAATAAGATCATCAAGCATTGATTCGATTGAAGGAGTTCCAATAGCCTCAATATCATAATCAATTCTTACAATTGGTTTATTACACTTAATTAATTTTCCTAAATCAATTGGGCTTCCATCGATTACCACATCTGCGGGAACAGCGTTAATTGTGTCTTCCATGTCTTTGATTTGTTCATCATTGTATCCCATGGCAGGAACTATGTCATCCAATTGTGGAAATTCTTCGAAGACTTTCTTCATTCCTCCTACTAAATAAGGTTTAGGATCCACAACAATTCCTTCATGTTCACGTGCAGCAATCATCCCTGCGCCATAAGCCATCATTCCGTGTGTTAATGTTGGACCGTCTTCTACAACTAAAACTTTCTTTCCCTTTATCATTCCTTCTTTTCCAGATTCGATTGTTACCATAGAATTAGTTCGGATAACTGCTGCATTTGGGTTAAGTATTTTCATATTATCCTCAACTATTTTAACATCTTCTGGTTTAGCGCTGTTTAATTTATTTAATACAAAAGCATCGCACATTCTAGCATTTACTTCTCCTGGATGGAATTCAACTTCATGACCTGGTCGTAAAGGATCGACAACTGTGAACATTAAATCAGGAACATAAAATGAAACTTCATTGTTTCCACCATCAAAAATTATGATATCTGCTTCTTTTTCAGCTTCATCGACAATTTTTTGATAATCAACACCTGAGTAGATAACGAGCCCTTGTTCAATGTAAGGTTCATATTCTTCACGTTCTTCAATAGTACATTTGTATTTATCTAAATCACTATATTCAGCAAATCTCATGCATGTTTGTTCAATTAAATCACCATAAGGCATAGGTTCTCTGATAGCAACTACTTTAAATCCTTTTTTAACTAAATATCTGTAAACTGCCCGTGAAACTTGAGATTTTCCACATCCTGTGCGGACTGCAGTAATAGCAACAACTGGTTTATTTGATTTTATTTGTGTGAATTTAGGGCTGATAATTCGATAATTAGCACCATATGAAAGAGCCCTAGATCCTTTATGCATTACTTCCTGATGTGTAACATCCGAGTATGCAAAAACTACTTCTTCGACGTTATTATCTTTAATGAATGCTTCCATTCTTGGTTCAATAATCATTGGAATACCATTTGGGTACAATTTACCTGCTAATTCAGGTGGATATTTTCTTTCTTGTTCTTCTAATGTGCCAACATTCTGTTCCCCAGCAATTGTAAATGCACATACTTCATAATCTTCATTATCTCGAAAAACTGTATTGAAACAATGAAAGTCAAAGCCAAGGGCTCCAATTATAACAACTTTTTTTTTAGCCATTTTTTCTCATTCTCAAAATTTTTTTGTTTAATTATCATATGTAAATAAAAATGACTCTTTTGGGGCAATTCTTAACGATTTACCCACTTAGAGGAAATCTATGAACTTTTCAGCATCTGGTTATAACAATTTTGAAAAAATCGATAAGACCAAATGATGAGTTAAAATCCACACTTCTAAAGTTTTAATCTTATGTTCCTACATATCGGCATATATTTAAAATTTGGGATAAAAATGATAAAATTCTAAACATTTCTATAATTGTGTTAGAGAATTACATGTTTCCTATATTTACGTTCGGCTTTTTTTCGATAGTATTGTAAATTAGTTTGAATTTTTTTTTTTTAATTTTGCAATAAAAAACCCATTCGTTTTATGAATTGTTGGAAAAAATCTTCCAGCGCCACGAAAAGATGAATTATTTATTTTATAACTTGGTGAAATCCAAGAGGGGAGTTTTTCAACCTCAAATCTATCTAAAACTTTAATTATCTGGAGCTCGCCTTCTTCTGGATAGAAACTACAAGTTGAATATAAAAGAATTCCGCCCGGTTTTAACATATTGATGGCTTTTTCTATCAAATCTCGCTGCAAGAACACATTCTGATTTAGAAATTTTTGATTTTGTCTCCATTTTAATTCTGGGTGAGTTGAAAAAGTCCCACTACCAGTGCAGGGAGCATCTAAAAGAATTTTATCAAAAAAAGCATTTTTAGTTTCTCTTATTGGTGAATTTAAGCCATCTCCGTGAACTAAATGGTAGTTTTTAGATGAGGTTTTTTGCATCATTGGTCTTATTTTTTTTAATCGATCCCAGTTAAAATCTAAAGCAACAATTTTTGCTTTATTATTAGAAAGCTGTGCAATAAGTCTAGTTTTCATACCAGGAGCTGCACATAAATCACAAATTTTTTCATTTGGTTGCGGATCCATCAAAAAAACACTCGCAATTGATGCTTTGTCTTGAATAATTATTTTATTTTCTTGATAAAAATGAGTTGTTATTATTTTTGATTTATGTTTTAAGGGTATATGTATGGTTTTTGGAATTATTTCATCCCTTACAAGATTAAAATATTTAAATTTATTTTCAAATTCATCTAAGTCAATTTCTGAATTTATTCTAATCGTAAAGTATCCTTTCCGAGCTTGATTATCCATTTTTTCTGAATTTAATTTGATATCATCAAGACTCATGACGGGAAGAAGTTTGTTAATAAAAAATGTTGGAATTGCTTTTTGAATACTCAACTGCTCTTTCTCATTTTTTCCTTTTAAGGCAATCTCCCAATTGAAGTAAGATAATCTATCATAAAATCGCTGAAAATATTGGATTTGTTCTCTATTTAAAGATAATAGTAATAATTCTTTCTTGATTTTTTTCAAATTCTTTTTTTCCCAAAAAAAAACATACACAGCATAAAAAAGCAAACTATCTTGAAATAACGGTTGCTTCATATCATATTTCATTGAACGGAGTGTTTTATTCAGAATAAATTTAATTTTATTCTTGTACCGAATAATTTCCATTAAGTAATGCTTGACATAATTATCTTCTAAATACTGCTTGACATAATTATCATCTAAATAATTCTGGATAAGATCTAATAAAAGTTGAATGCCTTGAGATTTTTTTGAGGTATTCATTATTTGAACCTTATTTCAAAGAGTGTTTTGCACTTAAAACACTTTCTTGCGCTTACTGGCAGTTTTTTACCGCAATTTGGACATTTAAAATATTTTTGCGTTTTTTTAATTTCAATAATGGTAACTTTTTTAGAATTTTTTTTAGATTTAGTAACATTTTCTTGTTTAGAACTTATGGTACCTAGTTTTCCTTCTCTAATTTGAACGAAAGTAACAGTATAAATAACTGGAACGAAGAAATAAAGAATATTTTGTAATAGAAGATTCACAAAATTATAAATATATACCATTCCATAATTGCTAGTAGTAGGATTTATCCACACAATATAATTCTCACCCGTTAAATCAAATAGGTTCATTATTGGTTCTTGAATGAAATATTGAATTAACATCGGAATAAAAAATGAAATTAAAAGAATAAAAATCAATTTTGCGAATAACCCTCTAATATAAAATAATCCTCCTCTAATAATATCGATTCCCTCCTTTTCATCTATAATTAAAGAAGGAATTGAAAATATTCCATAATATATCATCAAAATTCCGGGAATTATAAATATTATAAATCCTAATGTAATTAAAATGGAACCAAATATTGTTAGAAATAATGATGTCAATGCTCTTTTTCCAGAATTGAATGGTTTTATTACCGATTCAATCCAATTTGAAGGCGCATCATCATCTTCATAATATAAAGAATATATTCTACCTGTGGACATAATCAATAGGGAAATAATAATAAATAATAACATACTCCATTGTGCTACATTGGTAATCATAAGGAGAATTGAGTAATACCTATATAATTTATTATTCTCATCCGAAAGCACGTAATCTGGATCACTATCTAATGATTTTACAATATCATTATAATCTGCACTCAATTCAAAAATTGTCCATTTAGCATTTGTTAATAATAATAGATTTATTCCTGCTGTAATAAGACTAAGAAGAAAAATAATGAGTAAGAGAGGTAATATTGTTTTCTTCAACAGTTTTAAAGAATCCTTGAAAATATTTAACAAAGAAAGATTAAATGGTTTTTCAGAAAGCTGTAAGTCCACATCAATTTTATTTTCTGACATTATATAACAGAATTTTCCACAAATAAAAAAATTTTTTAATAAATAAAAAGAGAAATACAAGAGATGTTATGAGAGTCGGGTATGTTCAATTGAAAACTGTATTTGGTGAAAAACAAAAAAATTTTGATAAGGTATCAGATTTGCTAAAAGATGTTGATGATGCTGATTTGATCGTACTTCCAGAATTGTTTGCTACTGGATATACATTTACATCGATAGAAGAAGTTGAAAGTTTATCCGAAAATAATGATGGAGAAACATCACAATTTTTACAAGAGATAGGAAAAAAGACAGGTGCAGTAATTGTTGGGGGATTTGTTGAAAAATTTGAAAATAAACTCTATAATTCTGCAATGATGGTTTCAAAGAATGGGGTTATTGATATCTATCGGAAACTCCATTTATTTAACAAAGAAAAAATATGGTTTTCACCGGGAAACACGAAATTAAAAGTAAACAGCATCAAAGGGACTAAAGTAGGTATGATGATATGTTTTGATTGGTCTTTTCCTGAAGTAACACGGACTCTCTCCTTAATTGGCGCTGAAATTATTGCTCATCCTGCTAATTTAGTACTGCCCTATTGCCAAACTGCGATGAAAACGCGATGTTTTTGTAATAAACTTTATGCTATTACTGCTAACAGAATAGGCACTGAAAAACGTGGTGAAGATACATTTAAATTTACTGGAAGAAGCCAGATTACATCATTCAATGGTGATGTTCTATCTTTGGCACCATCTGATAGAGAATTCGTTGATTTTGTTGAAATATTTCCGAACAAAACTCAGAATAAAAATATTAATGAATATAATAATGTCCATGATGATAGAAGAGAAGAATATTATTGGAATAATTTATAAAGTTAAGGAGGCTATCCAAATATGAATAAAGTTAAGATTAAAGAAGACGGAAATAGAATAACTTTTGAAAAGAATTCTCAAAGGTTTGAAATAAATAACACAAATAATTTACTAAGTTTTTCATTATATAATGAAGGCATATCTCTGAAAGATGGCACAAGCGCTCTTTTAATCCGTGAAGGAAAGAAAATTTCACCTTTTTATCCATTTTTAATGGAAAATGAAATATTTCTGCCAAAAGTAACTAAATTTTCGGATTCAATTGGTTCTGGTTATCAAATTGAAATTAAATGTAATTTTACTCAAAATTCGCAAGATTCATCCAAAATTCTGTGTTCATGGCAATTTAAATATTATGTAAACATTCTACAACCAAAATTTGTTAGCTCAACAGTTCCTTTCATTTCAATTCAGATTAAAATTATCTCATTTCCGCCTGATTGCAATAATTTTCAGCTTTTTGGGTTTGCTCCGCTATATATGAAAAATCAAGGAGAATTATTTTTATCTCCAAAAGAAAGTGTTAAAGATCCACGCAATATCACTTTTTATTCAAATGGTTGGCAATCATGGAGTATGAATTATTTGCTCGGTTATAAAGATAAGTTTCCTTCATCATTTGTAAAATTGGGAAGAAAAGTATTAGAAAATCAAGATAAAACATTGAAAGGGCGATTTCAAAGCGAATTTCACTCAGTAATTACTGATAAATCAAGCCAAAGTTCCCTAATTCTTGGATTTATTACTCTAAAAGATCAGTTTTCCAGGATCCTTATGGATAGATTAGGTTCTAATGGCAAAATCGATTGGTTATGTGCATATTCTCAAACAGATAATATCCAATTATGCGATTTAAATAATGGTTTGATTGATTCTGAAATCTTGATGATTTCACTCGTAAATGATCCCGAAGTATATGAAGTTTTATATGAAATTTGTAATTTTGGGGGGGTTTTGGCAAATGTAGGCAAACTGAAAAAAGAAGTTTCTTCAGGTTGGTGTTCATGGTACTACTACTATACAAAGGTCACAGAACAAGATGTTTTATCAAATTTAGAGTATTTCAAGTTGCATCAAGATTTAGATATATCTTTAATCCAATTGGATGATGGTTATCAAACAGGAATCGCTGAATGGGGTATTTATAATAATGAATTTAATTCTAAATTTCCTCATGGCTTAAAATGGTTGACTGAGCAAATTCATAATTCAGGTTTTAAAGCGGGTCTTTGGGTGGCGCCTTTCTTTATTACAAGAAAATCTGCTATTTTTAAAAACCATCCTAATTGGCTGTTACGGAAAGATAATAATAGGAAGATAATCGCGAATAATAATTGGGGTGGTTTCCAATATGGTTTGGACTTGAGTATAGATAAGGCTG
>JAUWPK010000024.1 GCA_030611625.1 Promethearchaeum sp.
CGATTTCTTCATTAAGGCCCTTAGTGGGGACCATGCAAATGCTCTTCTCTTCTTTGCCATGATTTTTCATTCTCCGCTTAGAATATTAAATTTCTGTATTAAAATTGTAATTTTTTAGTATTTATTTTTGAAATAAATATCCAAAAAGGCTACAATCTAAATAAAATATAGTAATCTGTCTTTTTAAAGGTTTTGGAGATTTAGGTTAAAATCTAATCCAAAATCAATGGATCGGAAATTCTATCGACAAAAATCATAGATCCAGAAAATAAAATCTTATGATTTCCTTGCTCGGGAATATAAAAATTGGGGAAAAAATAAAGATCGATCTGGGAAAATTGTGTGATTATTTGTTATTAAAAAACTTGTATATATTTTGAGATTATTGGAAATATATTTAGTATTTTAAATAATATCTTAAACATTTTTTTGCTATTTTAAATTTCTACTGATTAGATTGATATAAAAGTTTTGATTAAAGAAAATAAAAAATAATCTTTTAGATGAATTTTCAAAATTTAAGTAATGATTGACCAAATTTACGCCCAATTATTTGCAATGTTTAATTTTACTAGATGAATTTAGATGAAGAGCTCATAAAATTTCAACTTAAGGCCAATAGCGCATCTATAAAAAATATTTTTTAATACATTAAAATTTTTTTTTATACCCGCCTTTTTTAGGGATGAAATTTGAGAATAATTATAGGGGTATAATTCGTGCCTGGAATGATACTGGCCGTAAAAAACTGATAATTCCTTTACTGGTTTTTGGTAATGGATATGAAACTACTACTAATTTTGCACGGCAAGAACATGTTCCATATTTCTCAAGTTCTTCAGAAGCAGCCTACGCAGTGAAAATCTTGATTCAAAGGATGGAAAATTTGAATAAATATGATTTAATTGACTAAAACCTTAAATTAAAATATTAAATTGAAATTTTAAATCAAAATTGATAGAAATATTAATATTCCCAATATTCAATGTTTAAATTTATGATCTTTATTCAAACTCATCCATTGGAATATCTTCTGATTGTGCCGAAAACGGTTGCAAGCATTTTATTTCTCCTAGTTGCTATAAAAATTTATTATTCTAATAAAAAATATGTTTTAAATCGAATTTTCTTCCTCACTTTTCTATCCTTTTCTTTATATTTACTTTTAGATATCTTTGTGTATATATTTGCTCCCTATAGTCAAGAAATGCTTGATATAGCGAATATTATTTTCAAAATTCAAATCTTTATTTTAGCTTTCTATATGTATATGTTATTTTTAGCGAGTTTAATTGTAAAAATAGGAGCTAAATCAATCCGATCTAAATGGGTATGGTTTATAGGGGTTATAATTTTTATTTTAGTAATATTAATTTGCACCTTTAAAATAATTGTAGTACTAGATGATACTGGCAAGATCTTAACAGAACTTCCACCAATAGAACCTGGATTTAAAGCCACTAATGGAACAAAAGTTGGGTATAATTCACTATTAGCATTACTCATAAGCGGATTTCCTTTGTTATTAGATATATATACTATTGTGCTTTTCATTCAAGTAAGAAACCACTTAGAAATCGATGATCCATCGAGAAAACGAATGCGCTATTTTATAATTGGGATTACCTTAATTCCTATTGGTTTACTCTATTTCATTCTACAAGGATCTATTGCTTTTAATAATTATCCATCAATTATCATAGGTTATGTAATCTGGATTATATCTCCATTCTTTTTATGGAAAAGCCAGATTGGAAAGGATTCTGAATCTAATCATACAAAAAAGTTAAACTTAGTAAAATAAAAAAAGTTATTGGGGCTGATCTTTTTAGTCGGCGATAAAAAAGGAATCGTAGATGAAATTGAATTGGAAAGAGATATAATAAAAGAGTATACTGAAGATTTTCGTATATGTTATGCTGAAATAAACACCAATACAGGAGAAGGGATTGGTGAACTATTTGAGAAATTAGCTTTACAAATAATTGCTAAACATAATTATCCTGAATTGTAATTAATTTAGATTACAGCAAAATAACTGATATCTAATTATATAGATTAAGATGAAGTAGAAAAGAAAAAAAATTAATGGATTAATATAATTAATCAATTTGTATAATTAAAACGCTTAATAATACTCAATTGCCAAAGCTATATCGCCTTTGGAGATCTTCTTTCGTTTTGAGTGCTTAGCAAAATTCAATGCCATTGTGGTTAATTTCTTGCTGCGATTTTCTAAATAATTCAATAAAGCTTCAACAGCAACTCGGCTGACAATTTGTGCACCCGATTTCTTCATTAAGGCCCTTAGTGGGGACCATGCAAACGCTCTTCTTTTCTTTGCCATGATTTTTCATTCTCCGCTTAGAATATAAATTTTTTATATAAAATTGTAACTTTCTGTATAATTTTTCGAAATAAATTTCTAAAAAGACTACAATCTAATTAAAATATAGTAATTTGTCTTTTTAAAGGTTTTGGAGATTTGGGTTAAAAATTTAATCCAAATTCAATGGATCGGAAATACAATCGACAATAATCTTTGATCCAGAAAATTAAATCCTATAATTTCCTTGCTCTCGGAATATAAAAATTGGGGAAAAAATAAAGATCGATCTGGGAAAATTGTGTGATTATATATTATTAAAAATTTTGAAAATATTTTGCTGAAATTAGTATAAATTTTAATAAATGAAATAAAATCATTAAAATTCCGTCTCCTTTTTGAGTTTTCACTGATTAGATCTATCCAAAAAGAATAATTAAAGAGAAAAAATAAAAATTTTTTGGATTTGAATTCGAAATTTATGTGAAGATTAACAAAAAAATCGTTCAAATATTTACGATGTTAAATTTTTCTATAACATTACTAACTGAGAATCCCAAAAAATCTCATTTCAAATACTATTTAACTTTAAAAATGAATAGTTTCGATTATAACGGATACAAATTTAGTTAAATTTTTTTTAGTAGATGGGTTTTTTTATTAGTAATTTAAAGTTATTATGATGGAAGAAAATCTAGAAAATTGGGTAATTCTAGTAGATTGCACAAAATCCATGGGTAAAGAAGATTTTCAACCAAATAGATTCCAAACGGCACTAAGTGGTCTAAAACTCTTTATTAAAGAAAAATTTAAAACTTTACAACAAGTTAAAGCATCATTAATCACATATAATAAGAGAGTATCTGTTATTTCTGAGTTGACTGAAGATATACCTTCAATAATTGAATTAATTTCAACAAAAAAATTCAAAAAATTAAATCTCCTGTCAAGTTCGTCAGATATGTTGGACAATGCTTTGAATAACGCTATAGATATTCTTGCTCAACAAATCCAAATCATTTCTGGATTTAAAAATTCTATATTGTTAATTTCTGATGATTGCAATCTTGAAATTTCGGAAAAAATCCAAGATAGAATTGTGGGATTAAAGATTTCTATACATATCATTACTTTTTCTCTGGAAAAAAACATCATTAATAAAAAAAATAATATAAAATCTCAACATTTTACCACAAAACAAGAATTTTTAGAGGGAATGAAAAAACTTGCTTATTTCGATAAGAAATTGAAAAATAATGCACAAAACTTTTCGGAATTAATGTTTGAGCATCGAAAAAAAGATCACAATTTTATGGAAGAAATCGCCTTAAACTTGAGATATCCAACACATGAAGAATTACTCAAATTCAAAAAAAAGTCAAGTAAAATGCAATGTCAGATATGTTTCAATTATATTTCCCCAATAAAAAATTATTCACTTTATAAAACTGGAAGATTGTGCTCTCATTGTGGAACACCAATGCATCTTCACTGTGCAGGTTCATGGGCTCTAAAATCATCAGAGCATAAGAATTTATTCAGGTGTCCATATTGTTATTCTCTTCTAAAAATTCCGGTTGCAATTTTAAATGGTCTTAATAAAAAAATTCATAATGAAGAGGCAACAGAAACTCAAAAAAGATATGTAAAAATGATTGTTATAAATCCGGAAAAAATCAAGCAGAAAACTAAAGACTGCTTATATTGCTTTAAACCTATAAAAATTACTCATTCACATAAAGATTTTCAATGCAGTAATTGCAAGGCTTATTTTCATAAGAAATGCCTTGAAGAAATGTATAAAGTTGATAAGAAATGTTTAAATTGTGGTGGACAAATAGTTTAAATGATTAAAATGAAGATTCTTATCACAGGAGCTACGGGTTTTATCGGGGGGAGTCTGGTTGATGAAAACATCAATAAAGGAAATAAAATTAAAGCATTAGTGTTAAAAGATGATCCTGGGGAAAAATTGCTACGTGAAAAGGGTGTTGAAATAGTAATTGGGGATGTAGCGAATTATTCTGAAGTAGAAATGGCTTGTGAAGGTGTAGATATTATTTTCCATTGTGCTGGTATTGTAACTGATTTTGCTCCATACCAACTTTATGTTGATGTAAATGTAACGGGGATGGAAAACATCTGCAAAGCAGCCTTAAAAGCTCAAGTTAAACGTTTAGTTTATATGTCAACGAACGATGTTTTTGGTCCAATTGAAAATGTTGTAATAGATGAAACTTTCCCGTTAAAAAAATGGGGCGAACCTTATCCAGATACTAAAATTGACGCCGAAGAAATAGCTTGGAAGTATTTTAAGGAAAACAACCTTCCTATTACTATGGTGTATGCTTGTTGGGTATTTGGAGTTGGTGATAAGACATTTGTTCCTTTAGTAGCAGATTCTATTGTCAAAAAAGAACTTATTTTCTGGAGAAAAGATGTCCATGTTTGGCCTAACTATATTGAAAATCTTGTTGATCTACTAATGCTCATATCCGAAGATGAACGTGCTATTGGAAATGGATATCTTGTCCATGATGGAGAAATGGTTACATTTCAAGAATTTTGCAAACAGATTGCGGATATCTTGGGTGTTCCTGCTATAAAAACCCATATTCCTTACTTTTTGGCGAAAATGGCAGGTTGGATTTTAGAGAAGTGGTGGAGAATCACAAAGAAAAAGACAAGACCGCTTCTAACTACCTATACCGTCACAAATTTAGGTTCAAGATTAGATTTTTCAATTGAAAAAGCCGAAAGAGAATTAGGATGGGTTCCAAAGATTTCCTTTAAAGTTGGAATGGAAAAAACCATGAATTGGCTTAAAACTCTGGATTTGGAGAAGTTAAAAGAAAAATAACAAGTTTTTTCTTTTCCTAAACAATTATATCCCCTATGGTTAAAAACAAACGGAAATTCATCGTTACTTCTGCATGGCCATATGTGTCTTCTATACCCCATTTAGGAAATATGATAGGTAGCGTTCTTTCAGGCGATGTTTTTGCGCGTTATATCCGTTCTAAGGGCGACGAGGTACTATATGTGTCTGGTAGCGATACCCATGGAACACCGGTTAGCGTAGCTGCTCTAGAGCAAAAAATTTCTCCAGAGGAACTTGCTTCCAAAAATCATGCTATTATCAAAGAATTATTCAAAAAATGGTTAATATCTTATGATAATTATACTCAAACACATAATCCTACTCATATCAAGTTCATTCAAGACTATTACAGACAGGTAGATAAGAATGAGTATGTTTTTTCAAAGGAAGAAGAAATGTTTTATTGTGAACATGATAAACTATTTTTACCCGATAGATATATAGAAGGGACTTGCCCTCATTGCAGTTCTGAATTTGCAAGGGGCGATCAATGTGATGAATGCGGTAAATTGCTAGAACCGGAAGAATTACTTAATCCTCATTGTAAACATTGTAAAAAACCACCCATTAAGAAAAAAACCACTCATTGGTATTTGGATTTTAGTAAAACCGAAAAAGAAATCTATGATTTTGTTGTAAATAATAAATATCTTCCTCCTAATGGTCGTTCAGCTTCATTAAATTTCTTAAAGGAAGGTTTACCAAGTCGCTCAATTACGCGTGATTTAGATTGGGGGATTCCAGCTCCATTTGAAGGAGCAAAAGGAAAAACGATATATGTTTGGTTTGAAGCTGTATTAGGCTATATTTCCGCTGTTAAAGAATGGGCGGAGAAAATTGCAAAGGATCCTAAGAAGTTTTCTTATTTTTGGAACGATCCTAAGACCAAGTCGGTATATTTCATTGGAAAAGATAATATTATTTTCCATCTTATTATATTTCCGGGACTCTTAGTTGCCTATAATAAAAATTTACCAAAAGATCAACAATTCACAATGCCATTCAATGTTAGTTCAACCGAATTTCTCAATTATGAAAATGATAAATTCTCAAAATCAAGGGGGGTTGGAATCTGGATTGATGATGCACTAAAATTGGCTCCCATTGAATATTGGCGCTATTCTTTACTGAGAAATCGACCCGAAAAACAGGATTCTAATTTTCTTTGGTCTCAGTTTGAGAAAGATATTCTCGAATTAAATGATATAATCGGAAATTTTATCCACCGAACCCTTTCATTTATAGAGAAAAATTATAATGGTAAAGTTCCAAATGCACCAACTGCTGAAGATATTGATGAAGAGGATAAAAAACTTATAAACACAATTAAATCTTCATCAAAAAGAGTTGGAGATTTGTTTGAACGATTTAAACTAAAGGAAGCTTTAAATGAAATTATTTCAATATCGCGTAAAGGTAATATATATATCAATAACAAGGCTCCATGGAAAATGATTAAAGAAAATAAAGAAAAAGCTGGTTATACCTTTTATTATGCAATACAATTAGTTAGAACAATTGGAATATTACTCGAACCATTCATTCCAAATATTTCTGAGCAAATTTTGAAGAATATTGGTAGTTCTGAAAAATTATCCAAAAGTCTTTGGGATTCTGCATCAAAATTGATGGTTCCTGCAAATCAATCAATTCTAAAACCAAAACCACTATTTCAAAAAATTGATGTTAAAGAATTACAAAAGAAATTAGCAAAAATGCATGGAAAATCTGAAGGTAGTGAGAAAAAACTTGCTGAAAAAGAAGAAAAACCTGAGATTGATTATGCAGATTTTCAAAAGCTTAATTTCCGCATTGGAACTATTATCGATGCAGAATTAGTCCCAGATACAAAAAATTTGATTAAATTACTAGTTGATATCGGTGAGACTGACAAAAGAACTATAGTTGCAGGGATTGGGAAGAATTATTCTCCTGATGAATTAATTGGGACTCAAGTTGTTGTGTTAACAAATTTAAAGCCGAAAACAATTAAAAAAATTAAATCAAATGGGATGCTCTTAGCTGCTGATTTGAAGAAAAAAGGAGCAGCACTTCTTAGACCGATCGATAGTGTAAAAAACGGAACAATAATTAAATAAATTGTAATTTCTTTCTTTCTTTTATTTTTAATTTCACTAAAGAATAAATACTTTTTTTACCTTACTTTATATAGATAAAGGCTATTATATGGTCCATTATAAAGATGATATTAAATCTTCACCATCCAAACAAATTGAGCATTCTTCAGAATACAATGAAAACAACATTGTAATGCCAGAATTTACAATTGATGAAGATGGAATTCCTTATTGCATTAAGCAAACTAATTATGAAAAAATTATAGGATTAAAAAAGCAATATCCTCGAGAATTTGAAAAGATGCTTAATTGCAAACATTGTGACCATTATAAGAAGAACGATTGTTATTTTCCAAGAAGTGAAATCGATAAAATTGAAGAAGATCGCCTTAAGCAAAACATTCGCTGTCAGCTTTGCGGAATGAAAATAGATCGACCATTTTCTATAATAATGTCTGAATTCTATAAAGACCAACATGATGTTAAATTGCCGGTTATTTGTTGTACATGTTATGCTGGACTTGAACGAGGTACATTTGAATCCACCTCAAAACGCAGGATGATACTTTTCGCCATAAGCCTCATAACTTCAATTTACTTTCTTTCAATGTATTTCTTTCAAATGTTCACTTTCACTTGGTATTCTATTCTCGTAATTATTATCCCATTTGCATTTTGGGGCTATATTTCCATCCGAGATATTAAAAGCATCTATTATTTACACCAAGGTCGAAAATATTATAAGCATATAATGGGCGCGCAAAAAAGGGAGAAAACCAAAGAAGAATCATTTAAAGAGAAATATACAGATGAAGATGATAAGAAAAAACCACCAGAAGGCGCTTTTTATTCACCTGGTTATGAATATTAATCAAATAGGCTTCTAATAATCTCTAACTTGTTCTAATAACGAAAGTATCTGATAAATTGCAGTTCTGGTGTGAGCCGGGCAGTTTAAATCTTGAATTATGTCTTCAAGTAATGAAACCGATGTGCTTGCGACAATTGCAGGTGAATTTTCTTTATCATCTAAACTATCTATGGAATCAATTGATTCTTGCGCGGTTTTACGAATGTTTCTTGGAACCCCAAGATCTCCATCAATTCGGGATAACAAACTTTTAACTTGGTCAAGAATTTCTTCAACTTCTTTTTTTGTTTCTTCTTTTATCTGGGCTTTGGTTTTCCTGGGCATAATTAACGACCTCTTTAGCGATTGAACTTAATATTCTTAAATATTTTATAATTTTCTTGTGAAAAATAAGATAAAATTAAAAGAAATTTAAGGAAAAAAGTACACACTTTCTAAAAAAATTTTCCATATTAATTTCTGTTTATTTGGCAAAATTGTTTTTTTTCAATTTCTTACAATACTGTTGAACCATCTAATAGGCGATCTTGTGGATTTCCCCCTTCTTTCCATATCTTATATAATTCTTGAACCATATAATAGGCGATCTTCGGGTTTCTGTGCATATCTACTACACCAGTATTATTATACTCCTTAGGATGTTCGAAAAATCCACTTCTGGGTGAACATCTAAAATCTTGAAAAGTTGATATAAACGCACCACCAATAAAATCTCTTTTAATTATCGCATTTATATAGGTTTGAAGAAAGACATACTGGTAATTTTCGCTCCAACGAGCAAATTCAAATGATTTAAATCCTGCTATTGCCCCACAGCCGAATTCAGAAATGATAAAGGGGCTTTCTTTTTTATATTTTGGATTTTCTTTTATTTTTTTCCATATATTATCAAACTTTCCTGCAATCTCACTTAATTTCGCATTATATTCACTTTTTCTTCCTATATATATATTAATACAGAGGAAATCCACTAAATCCATTGTTAAATCATTTGTTGTGTTAGAAGGAACAAGTGTATGAAAACGAAATGGATCTAACACGCGAGAAATTTCTAATAAGGTTTGCATAAAATCGCGACCTTCAGGTATTGATGTATCACAATCGCTTGAAATGCTCCAAGCAATTACAGAACAATGATTTTTATCCCTATGAATCATTTCCCATATTTGTTGCTGCGCGTTTACTAAATAATTAGAATTATATTGCTCTTTTCCAAGTTTTCTTATCGGGGCTTCTTCAAAAACCAAAAATCCCATTTCATCTGCCAAAGAAAGTAAAGATTCATATGGAGGGTAGTGTGAAGTCCGAATACAATTAATATGGGCTTCTTTCATTATGTTTAAATCGTTATAAATCAACCGAGGATTCATTGATGAGCCAACATCTGGATGATCTTCATGTCTATTTATACCGCGTAAATATATTTTGGAATTATTTAGATAAAAATTGTTTCCTACAATTTTCATATCCCTAATACCCCATTTTATCACTTCTCTATCAATTTCACGCCGATTCTTGTCTAATAATTGAAAAGTTAGCACATGCAAATGAGGATCATCGGGAGACCATAAGTGAGGACTATTTAGTGGAAACTCTAAGTCAAAAAATCCGTTTCCAGATTCAGATAGGTTAAATGGTATTTCGCTACTTTCCAATTTAACACCATTTTTGAGTGTTAGTACGACATGTCCTTCGAATTTCGGTCGGTTTTGGTTAAAATTTCTTATATTTGCCCGTACTTTTAATATTGTTTTATTATCTTTATATTTTTCACCTAATGGATTCGGGAATTCGATCTGGTTTGATATTTTTATATCATAAAAACACACTTGCGATGTAAGTTTTAAATAAACCGGTCGATAAATGCCCCCATAATTCATCCACTCTACAGGATAGAACCATGGCAATCGGTTTTCCATGTATCTATTATCAACTTGGATTATTAACTTGTTATCAGCTCCAAATGTAACGAATTTTTGAATTTCAAACCAGAATTTCGTATAACCACCTTCATGAACGCCAACTTTCTTTCTGTTTAACCAAACCGTTGTTTTATAATTAGATCCATTAAAAACCAAGGTGACTTTTTTTTCTCCAGAAGACCAATTTTCTGGTAGATAAAAACTGGTTTCATACCAACCTGTTCCAAAATGATTGAATTTTCTTCGATTATTGTAAAGATTCCAAACGCCCGGAACATAAACCTTTAACAGCTTTTCATTTGGGATGCCCGTCTCGAACCATTTTTCAGTGATTCCGGGATCCTCAGATTTGTCTGTGATTCCGAAACGAAATTTCCAAAAAGAGTCTGATAAAACTATACGTTTTAAGTCAGCCATTGATAATATTTATTTTTAATCACTAAAAAAAGTTCAGAAGTGGAAGTAGCGATAAAATTCGACAATTTAGGTGTCTGGAAAATATTCTTCCATTATATCTGCAAGAACTTCAACAATTAATTGATCACCGTATTTTTGGGATAATTTTCTAATAACATCACCTAATTTTAAACGAAGTTTGGTCTTTACACTTTCTTGAATTTCTGGGAATTTTTCTTTACATTCAAAATATTCCAATGTATCCTTTTGGCTAATGGTTTCACCATAAATACCTCCCGCGTTATTATGAATAATGAAAAATCCGTGAAATGTTGCTTCTTGTTTGGTTCCTTTTATATATACACTTTTTTGCTCAACAATTTCACCCTCAATAAAATCTTTTTTTTTAAAACAAATCTGCTCATCTATAATATAAGATTTTAAAAAGATTCTATCAAATAGTGATTTCGTACCTTTTTTTATTTTAGCAAAGAAATTTCGAGATTTTTTTCCGTATTCCCAATTCAGTGGGCGATAATATTCTCCGTAAAGATTTTCTAATAGTTGGGTGGTTTTTACTGCTTCTGTGGTTGACATTATAATCACTGTTGATTTTGATAAGATAATATTTGAAAGTTATTTTTAGCATTTTTTAATGAGAATAGGATGGTGATTTATTTAAAACACTAAAATTCTTATCTCATTTTATGGTTGACTGGGAAAAAAAAAAGTTACCCGAAAAAAACAAACTAAGGTATCTTAAATCATCAAAAAAAATAAAAAACATAATTAAAACATCATCCATCCCATTAAATCCGGATGAAAGTCCTGAATTGAAAATAACCCATGTGGGAAATGCTTTTATAAATCCTGCTTATTTATGGAGAGACTCTGATATTCTTGATAAAATAATAGAACCTACATTTGCACGCGCGGTTCATCAAATTCAATCTAGATTATATCCAAATTTTGTCTTTACAATAAATTCTCCTATATTTTATGAGATGATTTATGAAGCATATCCAGAATTATTCAGCAAAATCCAAAATTTCGTAGATGAAGAATCTTGGGAACTTATTGGGGGTGAATGGGTTGAAATGAATTTATTAATACCTAGTGGTGAAAGTTTAATTCGACAGAGATTGATGGGACAACGTTTTTATGCTAAAAATTTTTATCAAATTGCAAAAATATCATGGTTTAATAATATATTCTCACTTAAAAGTTCACTACCGCAAATATTAAAGAAAAGTGGTTCAGAATTTCTCTATCTTAATAACACAGTTTTAAATCTCAATGCAAAAAATTTTCCCTTCTTGCACTTTATTTGGGAGTCCCTTGATAAAAGTCAAATAATGACAACCTGCTCTATGGGAACAGGTAAATTAAATAAAATTTTCCCTCAATTATCTGATGATATAATTCCTTTATTTTTAAAGCCATATGGGGGAGAAGACAAAGATTTGGGTGTGGATCCTCTGAAAATCCTAGAAAAAATGATATGGGAAGAAATGAGATATACTAAAAATCAGTCCACAGCGAAGTTTTTCTCACAGTTAAAAAATTTAAAAACCAAATTACCCATTTGGAACGATAATATATCTTTTAAAAATTTTGATAATTCGCTTACTTCAGTAGGAATGGTAAAAGAAAACAATCATACCGCTGAAATTCTTTTGTATCAAGCAGAAATTTTATCTGTTATATCTGGTTTATTGGGTGGTTCACATTTTCAAGATGAATTCAGTTTAAATTGGAAAAGGATTTTACTTTTTCAAGCAGTTAAAATTATCGAGGGAAAATCCATTTGTGAAGTATATAGGGATGCTTCTAATGAATACAATTCAATATTTCATCATGTTGCTAGTTCTCAAGAACATTCTTTAATGACTATTGCACATACTTTGAAGAGTACTTTAAAAAATGAATTCTATTCAATTTTCAATCCTTCTTGTTGGAAAAGGGGTGGTTACATAACAGTTCTGGACCCGAATTTTAATCATGCATTTGATCAAGATGGAGCACCCTTAATAGTCCAAAAAGTTGCATTTTCTCCTTACGTTAACAATAGAGAGATCCATTTAGGTTTAAATTCGGTTCCCGGAACTGATTATTTAAAAATTTTTAACAAATTAGCTAATGATTTAGCAGAAATTAACATAAATATTCAAAAACAAGATGAACCTGAAACTTTGCAACGCTATGAAAGTAATCCTAAAAAAAAATTGTTAGTTTATCTACAGTCTGATTCAAAAATTGGATCCTTTGGAATTGAAAACATCTCTTTTCTCAAATCACCCTTAAGACAAAAAGATTTTATATCACAACTTAATGAAACAGATGAATTCTTTATCTTTTCAAATATGTGGTATACTGCCAAAGTTTCCAAGTTAAACGGCAATATTATTCACATAAGTAGTGACAGTTCATCTTTAAACATAATAAACAAAGAAGGAATTGGCTATAAATTGTATCAAGATGGTAATTCTAATTATACTCCATTACAATTTCCAGAATTGCATGATATTATAGTTGAAGAATCAGGGCCTTTAAGATATACTCTGCTCGTGAAATACAACCCAACTAAAAATAAATCAATCATTCATACTCGATATTGTTTCTATCATGAGTCTCCTATGATTTATGGTGAAACACTTGTAGATTGGGCAGAAAAAATAAAAACTCTCCACCTAAACATAGGAACCCAGATTAAATCTTCAAAAATCTCTCTGGGTAGCCAATATTTTATTGATGAGGAAGAGATTAGCTTAAATAATTCCGAAGAAATAGATAGGAAAGAAAGAAAGAAATTTCCATTCCAGCAATTTGCTTTTTGGGAAAATAAAAACCAAAAAATTGGGAATTTCATTGGCACGGCTGTTTATTCTCAAACAAAATATTGTTTAACTCTTCAAAATGGCAATAAAGAATTAGCATTACTAAATTCAACTAAATTACCAGATCCAGATAAGTCACTTGCTATATTGGATGAAGATATTGAATATCGTACTAAATACAATGACAGAGGTTTTCACAGAATCCCTTGGGCGGTTGAATTTTATTCTGAATCCAAAGAAAGGATTGAAATTTTAAAAAGTGCAACGGAATATAATGTTCCTATGGTTTTAGTTCCTACTAATGCAGTATATGAATCAATATCTTTTTTCCAGATAGATCAATCCAATGTTCTTATCACTACGATAAAAGAAATTGAAGAATTTCTGCGCGATGCTCCTGACTGGTTTTATAATCCCAGTATGGCTGAACTTGCATTTATCATTAGATGCGTTGAATATGATGGAAAACAAACAAATTGTGAGATTTCTGTTAGTCAAAAATTAAATATAAAAAAGGTTTTGGAAGTAGATTTATTAGAACGGATCAAAAATAATAATATTTCTAATTCAGATGTTGAATTTAGTGAAGAGAAAATAAAATTTTCGATAAAACCTTTTGAAATTAAGTCGATTCTTGTAATTGGGAGAATTCCACTAGAAGAATAGAAATTTTTTCTTTTTCTTTTTCTTTTTTGATAAAGTTAGATTATATTTTATTTTTATTCCTAATCTTTCATTCAACCAATCATGAAGCGGTGGTGCTTGAGAATCTACCATTACAATTCCGGTATCTTCGATGGGATGCTTAATATTAAGTTGTGACAGATGTTTTTTAATTACTTCTCCAATTTCTGGGCGCATTTTTAAAAATTGAATGATTGCTCCTTCTCCCATTTGGTTATGTGGGTGAAATGATATGTATCCTGTGAATATTTTTTTTTCTGGAATTATATTTATCTTAAAATCTTTTAGATGCTGTAATCCTGCTTCATAAATGACTCGATGTTGTTTCTTCTTCTTAAACCAGCCTTCTTTTTCTAGAAATTCTCCAACAACAACCGCTCTTCTCGCAGTTAAGAAAAATGTTGCAGGAAATCCCCTTATATAAGCAAATGCTTCTCGATTTTGAACCTTTGTACCCCACACTACATTAATGTAAGATCGAAACTGCACAATGACTGAACTCATTACAATAAAAAAAATAGAATATTACAATTGAATTTTTCTCTCAGGAAATTTAACAGCTAGAAAAATACCCAATCCCAAGAAAATCCCCGCTACTATGAAATAAACCCAAATTAATCCCGTTTCAGGACCCGGAAAATGCGAAACTAATGCTCCTAAAATATCTTTTAAAAATAATCCAAGGGGTAATACAAATGCTAAAATTATTCCCATAGACCACAAAATCGCAGGAAGTATTTTTTCTATTACAACTAAGATTTTTGAAAGTGTATCTTGTAAATTTTGCAGAATCATTAAAATCACAACTCCTCCTCTATCGGCGCAGCGTATGAGATAATAAAATCATATAAACCGATTATTAAATTCAAAGTAATAACACCCATAGAAATATAGACCATATTTTCAAAGTTTAAATAGAACATGCCTGTTGCACCTCCAAAATCCAAAGCCACTGCAATATCTAAAGCACCTGAAAACCGATATAAATAAAGATAAAATGCATTCGATAGAATTAAAATTATATCAAAGACTGCTTTTCTT
Organism: Promethearchaeum sp.; assembly: GCA_030611625.1. Lineage (GTDB taxonomy): Archaea > Asgardarchaeota > Lokiarchaeia > Sigyniarchaeales > Promethearchaeaceae > Promethearchaeum. The sequence goes on from JAUWPK010000024.1 coordinate 15,037, forward strand.
GTGGAGTGTTTCGGGGAAGAAGCTTTTGAAAAAGACAAACTAGCAGAGATTGAACCCATTGCAATAAGCCAGAATAAAATAATATCCACTTTAGCTTTTGTAAAACCAAGATCTACTTCCATTATAGTCGTATCTTGTAAGACTGAGCGGAAAATATACATTGGAATAAGAATCTTTATAATGACATTACTCAAAGCAGCCCCAAATCCTCTCAATAAATTCTTTGTTTTTGTGTCCATTTTGTTTTCTCCTCCAATTATATGATTCCGTATAAATCCTTTAGATCTTGTTTAAATTGGTCATAGCTTACAGCAAAATAATCTTCATATGCTATAGGAAATGTATATTCTATTCCAAAATCGATCAGTCCCAAATTGTATGAAGATGAAATCGTTAAAGTTATGGTAAAATAATAGGAATTTAGAATATATGGAAAACTTAACG
>JAUWPK010000136.1 GCA_030611625.1 Promethearchaeum sp.
TTACTTCATTCATGGCTTCTTGTGTGACATTCTTTAAGAGTAATAGCGATTTCTTTTCGCCATCATCATAAGAACAGAAAAATCCATCAAGATGCGAAGGATCGGTAATTCTGCTCATATCAATTTCTTCAATAACGTAAAACGCCCTTAGTAATTCAAATAACCCGTCCAATTTTGTATCATATTCAAAAGGACGAATTATCACACTACAACCTTTGATTAACAAGAGATAGAGTAGTTTTTGGTTAACGTAATCGTAATTAATTTCACTTGTATTTTCTACCATATCATTTTATCCTGAGAGTTTTATTTAATATCGAAGTCCAATGAATTGTTTTTTGTTACCTTGTAATATTTTCATCAGATTTTGATCTAAGTAGTGATTTTTCTGGATATATTCGTTTTAACTATCCTAAATATCACTGAATTTACAATACGAATTTTGAAGGATAATTCTTAGAAATTTAGGATATCGGGGGCGAAAATTCAAATTCCGTAAAACCTGAAACTCCGTGTAATATTCCAATATTTCTATCAATGCCGATAAATTTGCTTTCTTTGGTTTTTATTCCAAATGATCCTAATTGCATTGAATTGGGAGTAAATCTTGAAAATATGCTCTTGTTATCAGTAATAAATTGTGAAGTTCTTCTTGTTTTTAATTTCTTAACCTTCTTTTCAAATGTAATGACAGGAATTGGAATTTGAGTTTCAATATATTCTATTGGCTCGTATTTCTCCACTTCAATTTCTTCAATATCCAATTTTCTGATTTTCTCTTGGATGGTTTGCTTTGGCACAATGGCTGGAATTGGATTAATCAAACTATCTAAATATTCTTGATAATTTCGTCTAAGTACATCGATTTTTACCTTTTTAATATATGAATAAACCGTACTTGCGGTAATTTCTAAGCAATCAGAGATTTGTAATATGGATACACATTTTTCTGTTGATACAATTCTAATAGCTATTGAAACAGAACTCGCTGCAATAATTCTGCTCTTAAATCCGAGTCTATCCTCGAATTTGTCAGCAATTTTGAATGCCACTCTCCTAACCTCCGGTGATAAATACAGTTCATCACAGGCTTTGGAAATGTTTTGACCGACCATAGTTTTTATTATTTCTGCTTTCTCTCTAAACAAATCGGGGAGTTCGTTGAAAATTGCCTTTACACAGATGAAAAACTCGCGATGGTCTATATTTTGCTCGGCTAGAAGTGTTTTAAGTGATACATTTTTTAATTGCTGAGTCATAACAATGTAATAAATCGTGGTGCAAAATAGGTGTTGATTGCGTGATTTCGAGTGTTTTTTGATTTTGGAAAAGATTTGGATATATAGATTCATAAAATGATCGATGTCGATGGCCATACCCGATTGTGCGATCAATGTATTGAAAATGACTCGCGCACCTTGGGTTTCATTCATGGATAATGACCTGTTTATTTTATTTAGCCTCGTAAAATTGGTATTTGATTTTTTGATCCTTCTTTCAGAATTATTTCCGATCTGGGTACTGTTTATTAAAAGTGCGTGGGTTTGGATTGAATTGCCTTTTTTATCAGTCTTGAAACCTCCGATATTATATTGCATTACGGGTTCATTTATCGTTAAACCACAACCTTGGCACACAAAATAACCGTCTAATTCTGCTACTTGTGAAGATCCGCATTCTTGACATTCGAAATTATTGATCAATTTTTTTCACCTAAATTTTATGAATATTTGATCTTAGAAATGATAACTATTTAAACCCCAAACAAGTGCCCTTCTACCGACACCCCCATATGCTCAGTTTTTACGTCCAACAAATGTGTTAAAAAAAAATTTTTCCAAAAAATGAATTCTAAAAAAAGTCGATCTTTATATAGATAGAGTAAAAACAGAATAAAATATTCTAAAATTTAAATTTGAACAATGCAGATTTATTTACTTCTCACAGCAAAAGAAAGACTAAAAAATAACTTGATATCTGGATTAATGAATGATTCTATAAAAAAAACTGATTTTAAAATAGTGATATTCTAGATTTATATTTAAAATACGACAAAAAAACGCGTTAAAATCGATTTAATCATGTAAAAAATTTGAAAAAAAATTCAAAAAAAACATCTTGAATACTTTAACTGACATTTGAAGCGGTTTTAGCCAGTATTCCTTTGTAAAATTTTTGTTTGTGTCTGAATATAAAACCACTAATTCCCGTTCCTACCGATCCAAGTGAAATTATAAACTCGATTATATAATTCCCTATTTTCGTCGACCTAATTTTTGGCATCGTTTTCGATAAATCAATAACATTTAGGTAAAAAAAGTCATTTTGCGGGTATTCGGTAGAATTTTTTCCATTGTTTGCTATAAAGTAATAAGTATAGTTTCCCGCTTCAAGATAAATATTGCATGTGAAAACTGCACCCGTTTGATAATCACCATATTTAAAATTCATTGGATAGGGTGTTTCGTTAATGAATAGTTTAACATATTCGGGAGAGTCGCTGTCGGTGTCGGAATATGTAATTGAAAACTCATATTGATATGAATTTGAGATATTTTTTCCTGTTCTATTGATTTTTTCGTTTGATAAATCGGGCGGATTATTTATTGGGGGTTCTTCTAATCCTATAAATTCAAAATCTACCGAAATATTATCCAGAAAATCGAAATTAAAATTCCAAGTTAGAGAATAACTGTGATTGTTTTGAAGTCCTCCAAATATATTGCATTCAAAATCTATGGTATCTTGACCTTGATTTGTGGATATATCGACCATTTGATAATAACCGACCAAATCACCAGAGAAATTGTATACGGAAAGTTCGGGTTCTAATTCTATTGCTAAAGAGTCAGGACATTCCACAGATAAAACCGAAATAACGCTATCCCCGTTTGAATTTACATCTACAGTGCTTAAGAAGGGAATAGATATATTAAAAGAAATAGGATAGGAATACTCTTGATCTCGATAATTAAATTCAAGGGAAATATCCCAAGAATAAGGCGTAAATTCATCAAATTGTGGAACTACTTCACAAGCAAACATGGATCCCAAAGAATACCAATTATTAAAATCCAAATTGTAACCCTTAATGCTCAAGTTTTCTACGGATATAAGTGATGCTATGGAACTAAATTGTGCAAGATACGTATAACTTTCGCCCAAGATTTGATTTGAAGGAATATCCATATAAACTGTTATTTCAGAATCTTTAAGCAGTTGTGAAATAAAATTAACTTCATCTTCAGGGTAATGATCTTGGGAAATTATGTATTGAATTCTATCGTGAATTTGTGCTTGTGAAATTTCCAAGTTTAAATCAGAAATTGAAAATCCGAATTCTTTGAGTAATCCCATTAAATTTGTTTTCTCTTGTATTGTTAGTAAATTCCACTCGTTTTCATAAGTATATACCAAATAATTTCCCAGTTTTTCATAATCTATTTCATATCCATCTAAAATATTTTCGATTGATATAACGTATTTTAAACTCTCAAATCGATTAAAAATTTTATTTTCTGGGGATTCACTAACATTAACATACCAATAATTATCATCTTCGATCACAAACTGCGCGTAATAGCTAATAATCGATGAGAGCTCTTGTGGGGTATAATAATCGTTAATATCATGCAATTGATCATAATCCAATAAAATTTTTTGACTTTCAAGGGCATAATAGGTAGATTCGAGATTACCGCTCACCATGAATTCGGCAGAATTGCAGAAATATCCCTCGGGAGTTAGTTTACTGTAAATCCAATTGATAAAATCTTCGTATTCGGTGCCGACTTCGTTGTAGAAAGTACCTATTAAATCATATTCGTTTAGAAGTTTAATCGAAAAATAGTTGGTTGCAATCGGATAATAAACCCACTCGTTCCAGTGTTGTAATATTTTATAGATCTGATCTTGAGGGCTGGTTGAAATGTTTCTTAGATCACCAAAATAAGTTGCAAATCTCCGAGACATGATAAGAGCGTAAACTTCATCATCACTTATACCGGAATATTTGAGTGAATTAAACTTAAGATAATCGCCTTTTGCAGAATCCCAAATATTTGATATATAAGTTGCTCCCCCATTTTCGGTTAAAAATGTTAAATAATGCGAAATAAATTCATCTTCATCAACCAAATTCCATAAACCGACTTTAGATAGGTAATTTACTATCAAATACTGGGAAAATAAATCATCGCCAGGAATATTGGATGCCCAATAAAAATAATTATAATCAAGATCTAAACCTGTGTCGTCAATAATATTTGCCGAAATTAAAGTCGCTTGTGAATCGGATAGGTCGGGAAATTGTGCTTGCGCATCTAAAATTCTGATACAATCCCCTAAAATAGCAGTTCCGTAATACGTGATTATATCGGGGGTTGTCCAATCATTCCATTGCCCGTAAAAGCAGTGGGTATCGGGATTGTTCAAATCGTTATCTAAAATAAAATTAATAAAATCATCCTTAACATTTGAAAAATCCCCTCCGATCATATCAATCGAATTTAAAGCCAACCATGATGCATAAAAGAATTCCCATCCAACAAAAATATCTTCGGAATACTCTCCAAAAGCCCCGATACCGAAAGGTGTCCAGTCGCTTGTTCTTTGCCTACTCTCAATAAATTCCATTATCTCCGGTTGAATAAATGAAAAAATTTCAGTATCATAATCGTTTAGTGCCAACAAACTTTCGATGGAATAATATGTTTCTAAAAGGGTTGAATTCGGGGCAAATAACGTTCCAAAACCGCCATCAACATTCCTTTTATTCCATATGTTAGAAATCCAGTTAGTAATTTGTGCAGTTGGAAAAACTGATAGTTTGTCGCATTTTTTAAAAATAACCAAAGCCATCTCATGCGTGATTTCTGGAGAATAAGGTGCAAGAAGCAGTTTTTTTCCATTTCCAAATCGTTCGTGGTAGTAGGTGTAATTAATGTTGTCCTCGAACATCTTAGTTTCGGGATTGTATTGTTCAATTAAATATTCCGTAATCTTATCTGCGTGTGTTAGAAGCAATCCATTGTCTATTGAATCCAAAATCGAAACGATAAAATAGGTAGAAATGATTGAAGGGGGACGATCGTAAATAATGGTATCGTCCTCGAGATAATTGTAAAAATTGTTTATTATTTCGGAATTATCCAACAGATCTGAATTGGGGAGTTGTTGGAATATAATATTATCTCCTGATGAGTCACTAGTTAGGGGAGAATAATAGGAGATATCTGTGAGTTCGGTATTAGGACGGTCGAATTTGGATGTTTCTATACAATTATGTCCCGATCCAACAGGATTTGTTAACAAGATAGATGTCCAACCGATTATTAGAATACTTAGGAAAAATACTTTCTTCTTCATGTTATGGGTTTTCATACGGCATAGATTGGTTATGAATATATAATAAGCAAAAAAAAAGTTAAAGTAAAAGAAAAATCTATTTTTTAGATCAACTAATTTTTTTAGGAATTTTGCTTATTATATACTACCAGAGATTAAAAATAGCAAATGGAAGCAAACCCACCAATGTTAAAAAGATTATCAATCGAAGTAGAAAAAGGCAAATTTACGAGCTATTTATTCGATGATACAAAGATATACAGGTTTGAAGACCTTCCAACAGAAGCCCAGATAGAGATTTTAAATGCTGTGTTAATACTTTACAATCTCCGATTAATCCCCGAGCCCGTTTTTAGGGATAAATATTTGGATTTAGTTGAGGAATACAGCTTCTTTTTACATATGGGGGATGATCTTGCTGGAGTCGTATCTAAGAAATAAAAATTTAATAAATTAGTGAGATGAAAAAAAATGATAATTTACCATTTCCAAAATTTGTTATTATAAGCATAAGTATAGTATTTTTTTCATGTACATGCTATCTAAAAAAAAACTTTTAATTACGATAATAATCACAAATTTTCTACTCTTAACCATATCAGACGCCACACTTTTTAGCGGTTCAATTCAATCTTCAGACGATATTGACCTAACCGACCTAATCCCATCTCCCACAATCCTTTACGATTCGGTTGAACTATTTCCCGATGGCCAATCAACCCTTTCATTAAATATTTCGTTCCAAAAAAATTGGATCTACTACTTCTCATTTGAATCCTACGTTCCCTTCTCCGACACGTTTATGATGGATGCTTTCTGCCAAACTCCTGCAGGTCGTAATTATCATTTCTTTGATTATGCAGATACAATTGAAAATGATGTCACCAAGATTTATTTTGAATACGGATCTGCCGAATCGGGCCATCACCTTATCAACATTGTAGTTAACACCTCCCAAAACATAAACATCCACGTCTATCTCGAAGAATATCTGGCACTGGAAACATATTATGATCATTACACTCTAGAAGGCATAAACGAAAGCGAATTTTACTGTGATATCAACCAATACTCGTCTCTTAGAAGCAATAAAATATATTCATATCCTGTAAAAGATGACATGGAATACAAATTCAATTTCTTTCGGGTAAATCCCATAAGCCAAGGGGATATAGAAGAGAACAATTATGAAAACCCCGACGTGGAAATGTTAGTATCACTAAACGGAACGATTTATTATTATTATCGTGAAATTCCCACGCTTGATTACGCACTTTACGGAAACGTTGAAAATGATGGATTTTTGGAAATGGATCGAACCTTTTACAACCAAACATTCATAGAAAGATTCGGGGCACACACAACAGGAAATTTAACTATTTTAATCTGGTTAGAAGGATTAATCCCCTTTGACCTTAATTTTGCCTTTATGGTATGGGAAGCGGGAGATATTGGAAATGGTACAGATGATGTCGCACCACCCGAAAACGTGACCATTCCCAATCCGATTAATAACGATACCGAACCTGAACTTTATAATAAACCTCTATCAACTAAATTGGACGAATGGTTAGCCTCCACAGGTCTTTTTATCCAGAGTAATTGGTGGACTTTATTTATTGTTATGGGATCTGTGTTGGCTTTAACTGCGGTTTTCGGAAAATATAAGCACGTTTTTAAGGCACAGATAAAACATATAAAGAAAAAAATCGATAGTGAAATTTCCGATAGGAAAAATAGGAAAAAAGCAGAGGAGATTAAATAAATGGGATTTTTTCTAAATATGTTCTTTGTTCTTTTGTTGGGTATGTTGACCGAGAGAATTTTATTTATACTAAGTTATAGGATTAGATTTTTATCTCCTATCGTGAGGGTTTTTTGGAGAACGGGGGTAATTATACACGAGCTCAGCCATTTTATTATCCTTAAAATTCTGCGTGTTCCCGTTAGGTTTTCTGATATCGATTTTCATACCAGAGAAGGAGGAGGTTCAATAGATTTTTATCAAGATGATGAATTTTATAGGAGAGTCAATTTTTTGAAATTTTTGTTATCGTCGATGGCACCGCTTTGGATAGGAACTGTTTTCATAATGGAATTCTATAATGTGTTCGTAAATAATACTCTCTTGGGAACCAAGATTATTGCTGTGGCATTTATCATCATTATATTGTTTACGTGTGTGCCTTCGAGACCCGATATGAGAAATATATTTATCTGCATAAATGACAAACCGCTGGTATTCGTAAAGCAGGTTATTTTTCTGGTGATTGCATTTCTAATATACAACCTATTTTTCGATTTCTTCTACCAATTTGCCCCATTCTATCCATATCTCTTTGAATTTTTGGTGTTGGTGGCTTTGGAGGGTTTACTTGAACTTACCTGGGTGCTTTTAAAAATTGCGGGTGAAAAGATATTTGGTTATACAAATAACAAACCTATCGGATTTTATAAGAGTAGAGCGGGAAGAACTAATAGCGTGTTTCCAACGAGAAAGGAAAGAAAGAGAATCAGAGAAATGGAACGATCCGAATTATTTACACTACTACCTTATGATGATGAAACCGCTGCGGAGGAATTTGCGCAATCCATGATTGAGAATAACGCAATGATGATAGATATTGAAAACCCGGAGGAAGAAAACTGAGCCAATTCAAAAAAATCCCAAAAATATTCATACATCCCGATTATCCGATTTTCATGGAAGGCGTTTTTAGATACGTAAAACAGCAAGAGATCAATATTGTTTTTAGCGAAAAAGTCGGGAATGCCATTGATTTACCTGCATTAAGGAAAAAAATGGGACTGATTGAAATTTCTGAAGATGTTGCAGTATTGCTTATCTCGAAAAATTCACTTCCCAACGAAATTGCCGATTTTGGAGAATTTAAGAATTTTATCTTGGGTTTTTCTGAGTCCTACGAATCCCCGATAATTATCCTGCAAGGCTATCCGAAATGCTTGGATGGCAAGGATCCAAAGATTGTGTTGGCCATCAGAGGAACTTTTATGAAACTATTTTTGGATGAAGGATTTGGGGTATTACCTACTCGTTCTCTATTGGATACTGCATTATGCTTGAGAAGTATTGCAAAAAGGGTTCAAATAATTGATAAACCGCCTTCTTTAGCACGAATTAAACCCAAATTTTCTGGGCTTATTGATGCACAAAGGTTCTTTTTGGAAGGTCTTATGCTGTCTGGTCCTAAAACTGCGGTAAATCTTAGCGAAAATTTTGAAAGTGTTTGGGATGTTATTAGCGGAATTAAAGAATCTGAAATCATCTTTACAAAAACTGGAAATCCAAAGGGTGTTGTGGGACCGATTGAAGAAGTAGAAGGGAGCAGTATTGAATTCGTTAGGCAGAATAGAATAATGCTTTTTGAGAATCTAAAATAATAGAAATAAAAGGATCTGATCCAACACCTTTTTAATATTTCTCTTTTCCGACGAAATCAATTAGTCCAATTTTGAGATCTATTCAAAAGCTCATTTCCTCCAGTTGCTTGGGGGAATTATTAGATTCATTGAT
>JAUWPK010000077.1 GCA_030611625.1 Promethearchaeum sp.
GAATCAGATAATCAATTAACGGAATGTTATGGAATTTCAAATGTATTTGTTAGCATTGATTCATCAGTTAAAGATTATAATATTGACGTTTGTATTACTCAAGATGAAACAAATTACCTCTTATCTGCATTAATCGGAGAAAATGAAGAGGATAAGAAAGAAGAAAGGATATGGATTACATCCCTTTCAATTTATACCGATAATATGGTATTACTCAAAGAATTCAAATAATTTTTTTATAATATTATTAGAAAACATCAGGTGGTAAAAAAAATGAAAATCATTGAAAATAAACTGGTAAAAGGTCGTCAATCATACAAAATACAGAAAGATGACCGATTTTTTGAAGGTAGGTTATGGATTAGAAAAATGTGGGAACATGATGGAGGGTATTCAGCATTTGTATTTATTGGAAAAGAATGTTTAGGTAGGTTGTATATTAATGAGTTGGGGATACTTTTTAATCTTAAAAAAATATCTAATTACCATAAAACTTGGTGTAAAGAATCCACAATCAAGAAACATTTTCGTAAAGCAATAATTGAGTATTTCGATACATTTGAAATAACAATCCAAAAGCCTAAAATTAACACGAAAATTACTAAAAAGGGTTATATTCAAACCTACATAACAGATTTAAAATCTCAGGCAATAGCCTTAATTATTGGAGGGTAATCAAAAATGGTAAAAGTTAGCGATCCTAAAAAAATAGAATTGGCAATTAAATTACTACCTGAAAACTCAATGGAAAAAACAAATGAATTAATCAAAGAGCGATTTGGATCAGGGTTAAGTAATTCAACACTTACAAAATTACGTAAAGATCTTAATGTAAATCCAGTAATTCCATTACTCAGAGAAATGTATGAATTTTTTGTAAAGAATAAGGATGGAATTAAATATAATGATAAAGATATTGAAATGTTAAAAAACGTTAAAGAGGTAATAGAAAATGAGTAATGAAACATTTGATTTAGGAGAATATCTAACCAATAAAAAAGATTTTATCCCTGAAGAAAGAAACATTCCAATAAAAGAAACTATTACACGCGCTTACACATCAATATCTGAAGAAATTGATCTCAGGGATGAAATTGATCATTTTATTAAATGGGTAAAAGGTCTAAATTTAAATGATTTTGAAGGTAAAAGAAGAGCAATAATCAAAAGGATTCAAGATTATAAACGACCAGCATTAATTGAAGGAACAATGGAACTATTTGTAAAATTCATGAAGGAATCTAACATAAAATCCATAAGGATTTAATTTTTTCTTTAATTTTAAATCGATTCGATAACGAAAATCACAAAAATGTACCACACCTATAACACCCAATAACAATTGCGAAAAGTGTTATCATTTTCTCAAAGATATACTTCTCTGTATTATTATATTGTAGTAAATGATGAATAACAATGAAAAATAATAATAGATAAGGAGAGTATAGTTTTTTACAGGAAAAGTGAAAAAATTATAGTTTTTTTAGAAGTGAAATTATCTCTTGGTATTGTGTAGGTAAGTATTCATCATATAATTCCCTTCTTTCTTTGATTGATACAATATTGTAATGTTTCATTACTACTGAGGATATTACATGATTAGAAAGCAATTCTACTATATGAAGGGGAGTTTTATTTCTTAGTTGAAAGGTTTCAATAGTTTTTCTGAATGTATGAGTTTTAATTGAGAATTTAGTTTGTAGAAATCGGTAAAATGAAATTTGCGAGATATAACCTTTACTATTTCTACCTTTGAATAACCAAATATTATCAGGGTAGTTTTGTTTAAGATTATTAATATATTCTCTTAGTATTGGTTTTATTTCTTCTGGAAAACAGAAATATAGTGGGTTATTACCATGTTTATTTGATTTTCTACAATTTTCTTCAATTCCAGTCATAAGGTATCTTTCTTCTAAGTTGATATTTTCTAATCTTATACTCACACATTCTGATATTCTCATACCACAAAAAGTTAGTAATAGTTCAGCAATGAAGTATTTTTCTGGGTGTCCGAATTTGCTAATTTTTAGTATATTTTTTAGTTGTTCTATGGTAAATATTGAATCTTTTAATTTTTTTTGTTGTTGTTCAATGGAAATGATTTTATCCCCTGAGAAATTACACTCGTTTAGTTCTGGAATCGGATTATAATATGTTGGGTTAGTTCTTCTCATTTTTCGGGCATAGAATTTGAAGAATGAATTTAGCCTGGATCGTTTTGTTTTTTTGGATGAATATTTTAGATTTTTTTCTTCTAGGTAATCGAAATATCTAAAACAATCAGATTCATCTATATCTATAATATTATCCTTATTAACACATTTGAAGAATTGAAATAAAATTGACTTCATTCCAATTTTGGTTTGTGATCCTGTTCTACCTACAATGTCCAAATATAGATTTACACTTTCTAAATCTTTTTCATTCAGGATGTTATGATCTTTTCCGGTATAAGTTTTAATACTCATTGGATCATCCATCCATTCTTAGTATTTTTAATAATCTTATCCTCGAGTTGTAATGAGCCTAAAACCTTTACAGTTTTATCTAATTCTAATCTAATTAATTGACTAATTTTTTTAGTTTTCATTGGTTGTTTTATTTCTAACAAACTAAGAATACTATCTTTAATTTCTTGAATATTCTTAATTTTTTTAGATTCTGCTGTAGATTCTTCTACCTTTTTTTCCATTTTTACCAATCTTTCATTAATAGATTGTTCTAATTTTAATTTCATAAGTTCTAATTCTGGATTGGTTTCAGGTTGTTTTAACTTAGCAAATTTTAACCTATATTCTCTTACTGCATTTCTAATCATTTGTGAAGTAGTACTATGACATTCTTCTTTAGCGAATTTATCCCACTCGTTTTTTAATGATTCATCAATATGAATATTGATTCTTTTTTTTTCACTCATACTTATTTTATGGATACAACATATTTAATAATTACTCAAAATATACTCAAATTTTGAGAAAATATCTACGTATTATGAAAATGATAACGCTCATTTTATTTTTCAAAGAACCAAAGTAATTTAGAAAACTATAGTAGGGTAAAAAATTTGTACCTCAAAAATGAATCATGTCCTCTTTGTGGAAAAAACATTAATCTTACATATATTTGTGAAGATTGCCATGAGATATTTTGCGAAGATTGCGTGGACCTTCATGGCGAAGATAGTTTAGTCTGTACACAATGTAAAGGCACCGATATTCATTACGATAAACATGGGCGTAGTTTCTGTAGAGATTGTGGCTCTCATGATATGCGAAATATTAAAAAACTAAACCCTTCCTGTAGAATTTGTGATAGTGAAAATGTGGTTTCAATTGAAGAAAAACAGAAGCAACTTATAGAAGAATTTAAGACCATAATCAAAGATACGAGAGCTTTCATCAAACCACTTGAAGATATGGTAAATCGATTAACCCAATATCGCCATAAATTATACCAATTAAGAAAGGAATATCCTCCATGTTTTCATTATCCAACATTGGAAAATGATGCCATTCATTATTTCAAGTCATTTGATAAAGCTAAAAGTACGTTATATGAACATGTAAATAGATTTTTCCAAGAAATTCAGCACAATATTAATTATATTGCTGAAATACAGGTAACTCATCCAAGTAATTTACCATATATTGGTGAAATTTTGAACCATTTTGAAAGAGAAAGAAAAAAGGTCACCAATCTCTCCATAAACAACATGGAATTAATCGATAAAAGAATTTCTCCAGAGGAAGAAAAAGTAGAATTTATGGAATTAATGCAAGGGATTTTCACTTCATTTATTGGAAAATTACAATTGGAAAGCGATGAAAAAATAGTTTTTGCTTTAAAATGTAAACTTTCTACCGGAACAAACAAGAAAAAGGATTACAGCAATAAAAATGGAACAATTCTAATCACAAGTAAAAGGTTGTACTTCTATCATGAACAAGGGGTTTTCCAAAAACGAACAGTTCAGTTATTTTCAGTTAAACTTTCGGATTTACAGCAAGCAGGAGTAAAAGGTAGACTCAAAAAAAAAGTATCATTGGAATTTCTAAATTCAATGTATAAATTCTCGATATCTAAAAATAATCGCGAGGAATTAATCAATTGGATTGAAAAAGCCAGAAAATACAAAGCAAATAATAAGAACGACGAAGATAGTTTTAAAAAACTGGCAAAATACAAGTTAAACACAAAATTATTTAGAGAAGACCTAGAGAATACTATTTACGAATTAATCGGTTATCATGGTTCTTATGTTGATAATCCAATCTCCAATCCTAGTAGTCAAGCAATTCACTCTTCTATGCATCGTAGAGAAGGATTAAGCGGTCACAACTCAAATCCCAACTTAAATTCAAATCAAGATTTACGCTTTAGACCCATGAACTTTCAAAATAATTCTCAAATCCAAGATCCAATTAGAGAACAAAATAGGTATGGACCAAATTCTAAAAGGCTCGAAAATCCTGCAAAGAATTTAATGACTCCTGCTGGTCATTATGGGTATCCACATGATCATTCTACTTCCTTCAATTCTCCAAATAGAGATCAAAATAGGGTGGATCCTAGAAGATATTCCAATTCATACCAATCTAATGAATTTGCTTCTCAAAATATACCAACAGGGCTTGGATCTCAAAATAATTTTGGACAAAGTCCAATGGAAAATCCCCCTCCACAAGATTTCAATAATAATGTAGATGAATTTCGATTATATAATCAATCAGCTCCAAATTCAGCATACCCTCCAAATATGAAAAATTTTTATACTAACCATAATGAGGAAATGAATTTAAAGAGCCAAATTGAAAAATTGCGCCAAGAAGATTATGCTTTAACCCAAACAATTTCAATGCTTGAGCAGAAATCCGACAAAGGTATGATAAACAACATCGAATTCGTGAAATCCTACAAACAAATGCAACGCGATAAATATATTATTCAAAATAAAATTAACCAAATCAAAGATAGAATTAACGAAAAATACAATTTGAGAAATAATTAATTTTGGTTATTGAAATTGAATATCACAAGGATAAAATAATATTATTTTGCGCCTTTAGCATATCCTTGAATATCAAATCCATCGCTTGCAAAATATCAGTAGATGTAGAGGGAATACTTCTCTTTGCATTAACGCTAGCCAATAATATCTCGGCGAGTCCTCTAATAATCATATCTGGTGAATACCATGGTCGTTTCGATGCCCACCATTGCTGGCATGAGTGAATACCTCGATCCAAGAAATTTCTGGCATTATCATATAAGCTTTTTTGATCATTATCCATGCCATTATGATATTTTTGAGCCAAATGAACCGTTGTTAGAGCATACATTATCATTCGGTGCTGTTCAAGATGCAATGGATTATCTGGGTCGAACCATAATGGAAACGGAACTTTTCGATCGAGATCATAGGGCATTGTGCTCCAACTGGATGCTTTTGGAATTTGTTTTGAACGCTTTGGAAATTTTTCAATAATCTCTGAAACTGTGCAGAGTTTTATATCGTTTCTATTTGGAAGCGCCTTAAATAAAGGAATGAGAAAATTCTTGATTGCATGGGAGACATGGTGCCCGAAGGTTTCCAAATCCATAGCTAAAATAACGTAATAGTCATGATCTTGATTTTTATACTTTAAACGGTTAGCAAACGCATCAACTGTGTTCAATTTATCAAATGCGCAGTCAATTGAAATCATATCATCTCTGAAAACCAAATTTAATCCATTTTTTTCATGCTGAGAAATATATGTGCTTGGAAATTCCGGTAATGAATTTGCAATTCCTGAGCTAATCACCCAATCAAAACCGAGTTTTTTTATAACTGGGAATATTTCCTCGCTAATTGCCATTTCTGGTGGAAAAAAACCCTTTGGATTATATACTTTTCCAAAATACTTACGGTTGGTTTTTGTATTAAGTTCTATTTGTCTTCGCACTTCAGGTTCGGGAATTAATGGTAACAGAGGATGAAATTTTCCAGAACCCGTGAAATCAATTTGGCCTCGAGATGCTAAAGTCGAAATTCCTTCGATAAGGTCATTGTATCCATAATCATCTAACTGTTCTGTTAATGTAGCATTAATATTGAGGCTAATTTTTGCTTCCGGATGATCTCGTAAAGCATCTAAAACCGGTCTATACGATTCGTTAACTATTTTTTTGATAACTGGCGCAATTTGAACTGGGGGTTGATACATATGAAGAAGAAATGCAAAATAAACGACCATAATATTTGTATTGTAATTATCCTTTATAAATGGAAAAAAAAAGTTGAACTATCAAAATTTAAATCCACAAGCATGGCAAAATTTAACATTAGGATCATCATGTTCTTTGCCACAAAACGGGCATTTCTTCTTATTAACTTGAGGTTTGGCTACCTTTTTAATAATTTTGCTCCGAATCGGTTTTTCTGATACTATCTTTCGATTAATCTTGAAGTTTAACAACCCTTTCTTCTTTGTTTCCACCTTCTTGGGAGTTATTTCAGGCTTGATTTCTGTTTTCACAAGAGTTGTTTCAGGTATATATTGTGTAAATTCTTCTTTAATTCTAATTTCTGGTTGTTTAACTAATTCGGGTTTGATTTCTGTTTTAAGGATTGTGGGTTCAGGGTTTGGTTGAGAAACTTCTTCTTTGATTACAATTTCTGTTTGTTTACGTAATTCAGATTTGATCTCTGGTTTAAGGATTGTGGATTCAGGGATTGGTTGAGAAAAGTATTTTTTAGATGCAATTTCTTTATTAAGTAGATATAATCCATATAAAACAAAAAACATTCCAATTACATCCACCCACGGTGCTACTGATAGGAACATTCCAAATAAAATAATCTTAGAAGAATTTTCAATATAGTGCGGTAGTTTCGATTCAACTATTTTTTTTTTTTTAAAGTAGATAGCACCAATAAGTATCCGAATGCTATAGAAACAAATTTTAAAAATCTAATAAAAGGGGTTATATCCCATGAAATAAAAATCAAGAAATTTGATAAGAATGAAAGTATGTTCAAACTATTCAATAATATGTAGAAATTCTTTAACTTGGGAACTCCATCTTTAATTAACATAAAAAGTCTAATTAAACTATTTAGATATAGAAAAGAACTTAAAACAATTAGAAGAAATATCAAAATTATTATGTAATTTGGATCAAAGAACAGATGTATATTAGAAAAATAATCTATTAAGTGGCATAAATAGCCCAAAATCAAAAAACAATTTATAATTATATTTATATTAAAATTTCTGTTAAATTTTCTGCTTCTGCTTCTAATGGAATCCATTATTTCTTGTGCTTTCGTGATATTTATACGTTGATTATTTTCAATGATAAATCAGTCCTTAGTAATATATCCGATGAACGGTTTAATAAATGACTACTATGGTCTGAGTGACATATAAGTAGAAAAAAAAGTGTTTTTATGAAATTTAAGAAGTTAAACATCCAATTCTTTTCTGAGTTTATCAATCTCATCTTTCAACTTGTCTTTACTGCGCACATCACTGGTTTCCTCGGCACCATCGTAAAGTGACATGCTTTCCACATGCTCCGCTTCAGGTGTATCGGGTAACTGACCTGCGTCCTCAAGCATCAACTCCGTCTCAAGCTGAGCTAGTTCATCGTCAATATCAATACCCATATCTGTTTCAGGATCTCCAGCGAATAATTCACCAGCTTCATTAATTTGCTCAATGCTATCTTCTGCTTCTTCAGTTATTTCTAGCGCCCGTTCTGCGTTAACAGTGCTTGCAACATTCTTTAATTCGCTTGCTGAAGCTTCCATTGTTCCCGCTACTTCGCCTATAACGCCAGCTTGTTCTAGTGCATCAAGATGTCTTTCGCTTCGCATTATCATTGCATTATACTGCAAAATTTTTTGTTGATATTGTTTATATCTTACTAACATAGTTTTGGATGCTTGACGGTTTCCAGTTTTTAGAAATTTTTTGGCTTTAGTTTTACACAATTGGGCCTTGTGTTCGTAATCTTTGATTTTCATGTCCAATTTGTGTGTTAGCGTTTTTAAACGTGCTTCAGTTGTGAGTTTATCAACTTTTTTTCTTTTCGGAAAGAGTTTATCGAATACCATGTTTTATATTAACCTTCATTTCAAAATTAATTCTTCTAATATGTTAATGTAATTGAGATTCTTAAAAATATTTGTGGGCGCCAGTCCTTAATACATACCTAAAAATAAAAATATTTTTCAGAATCTGATCGATTTTATGGTAAAACACATTAAAAGAATATCAGATAATGAAAAGAGAGAAATATATATATGAGTATTCATATGTATAGTGTATGCCATCAAAAAATATTTCTATTAAGAAAGAGATATATCATAAATTAGAATTATTTAAAAACGAAAATGAAAGCTTTTCAGGTGTAATTGACAGATTAATTTGCAAGAGTTTGGAAGATCGGGACATTAATAAATGTTTTGGACTATGGAAGGATTTAACTAATAATGAGATCATAGAAATTAAATCCCACAATCAAAACATGCGCAAAAAATTTGCAGAACGATTTAGCTGAGCATAATTTATAATACGACAATAATAATAATAAAAAAAAATACAGGAAGAAAATGATATTTTTAGATTCAGATATTAGCATTGATATATTACGTGGTGATATTGATTTACCTCAACTAGTTGAGAAATATTCTAAATCTCAATTAGCAATTGCTTCCCCTACATATTTTGAAATATATAATGGGATATATTATTTTAAATATACTAAAAAGAATAAATCTAAAGAATTTATAAAAAAAATGGAACAATCTGTCGATATGCTAGTTAATAATACCCATATGTTCCCTTTAACAATGTTTTCTGCAAAAAAAGGATCAGAAATATATAATAAACTTATTGGAGAAGGAAAAGAGATTGATCCTTTTGACTGTTTAATTGCAGGAGTAATTTTTGAAAATGAATATAACTCTATTCTAACAAACAACATCTCTCATTTTAATAGAATAGAAGGATTGAAAATTTTTAAACTAGAAAATTAAAAAATCATCTGGTTAGCAGATCTAACTTATTATGGTTATTTTCTTCGGTTTTTTCAACAATTTTGGTAGGTAAATGTATCGCAAATTCACAGAATTTACCTCCCATGATAACAGAATCCAGTAATTCCACATCTACGGGACATTCCAGCACACCTTCCCAGAAATTCTTGATAAATCCTCCGCTACAGTTGCAGAAAATGGGTTTTATAAAAATAATCGATAAGGAAAATCCCCGAATCTAAAAAAAAATCCACATTTTATCAAATTCTAAAGTAGATATATATCATTATCATCAAGATCATTAAATGTAGCATTTTGATCATATGAAGTATTTTTAAATCTCTTAAATCTTTCAATGATTTTCTCCGCTTTCTCAGGATTTAACATGGGAGTCGATGATGCAAGTGCTAGAATTCCTTCAAAATTTTGGGTAGAAAATTTTAAGCACAAATCAAGTGTTTCTTGTTGTGTTATTTTCCAACCTAGCCTTAAAATTAATTTTGTTTGCATATCATCAATTAATTTTTTATTTGATATTTTAATAACCTCCCTATAATAATATTATATTATTGCTATTTTTATTATGTTATTTTACATTTTTGACTCTTGGTGGAGAAAATTGCGCAGAATAATTATAAATCTTGATGATTTAAAATCGGAAGACCAAAAAAATTCGATGATTCAAGCTGCTTTTAATCAAGATTTTTTAAATTTTAAAACCAGTGGAAAATTTGGCGAAAAATTGGTAAAAATTCAAAGATGCGTTGTTTATTCTATCGATTTAACCATAAAAGGAATTATTCCGATTTTAAATCAAGAGGAAAAGGATAAAATTAACAAATTCCTTGAAAAACCAACTACTTTTGGTGTTTTCTTAGATATTTCATCAAAAGAACAAGAAAATTTGGCAGTTTCCTTAGCAAGACAGGGCACATCGTTCATAATTTGCAAACACACAAATTGGAAGGTAATCCCTTTTGAAAACTTAATTGCTAAATTTAATTCCATGGATTGTGAAATTTATGCTGAGGTAGGGGCCTCGCTTATTGACGCAGAGCTTCTTCTACATACGTTGGAAATTGGTGTAGACGGGCTGATATTTTCTCCGAATAGTGAAAATGATTTAATTGAGCTTAAAAAATTACTAAAAACATCCCAACCACTAAAATTAGAAAGTGCTACAATAAAAAAAATAACTCCCATACCTGAAGCAGATCGCGTGTGTGTTGATACTTCTTCAATCTTAAAACCCGGTGAGGGGATGTTGGTTGGAAATACCGCCAGGGGTTTTATCCTGGTTCATGCAGAAGTATTTGATTCCGAATTCGTAAAATCCCGACCATTTCGAGTAAATGCTGGGGATGTTTCAGAATATATTTTGGTTCCAGCCGATGATTCAGAAATTTCAACTGAAAATAAAATCAGAACACAAACAAAGTATCTATCGGAATTGCAATCGGGAGATAAAGTTCTTGTTGTTGATAAACAGGGAAATTCTCGAATTGTTTCTGTTGGAAGAGTTAAGATTGAAACTCGACCTATGCTTTTAATTGATTTGGAAGTGTTTAAAGAAGAAAATCAGATTAAAAAAACCGTTTCTCTTAAAGTAATTCTTCAAAATGCCGAAACAGTAATGGTAATAGGTACAGATGGGTTGCCAATTTCGGTTCCGAAGTTAAACGTAGGTGATAAAATCCTGGTTAATTTGGGTCCTGGTGCAACTCACTTTGGGATAAAAATCAAAGAGCAGATCATTGAGAAGTAATTATTGATTAGATACTATAAATTTGTCCAATTTTTATTTTAATGAATTTATTAGTTTAATTTTTAAGAAATTTTTATTTCAAAGACATAGTAGTTCTGTGATTTGTTTTTCTTAAGCGATCTTTATACAATTTTTTTTCAATTTTTTCACATTCTTCCGAATTCT
>JAUWPK010000123.1 GCA_030611625.1 Promethearchaeum sp.
CCTAGAGGAATTTATGAAATCTCAGATTATATTGCTACAATAATCCAAAAATTAGGAGTCGCAAAAATTTTGGCATTAGGAGCTTATCCAATAAAGAAAAACAAATCAAAACATATCGATATTTATGTCACTTCAACAGAAACTAAATTCATTAACCAATTTCTTGAAACCGGTGAAACAAAACTAGTGAAAAAGGGAGTTATTATAGGTTCAAATGGATTAATTCCGACACTTGCTAAAGCACGATTCGGAATTGAGGGTATTGTTCTATTGGCTGAAACGGATAATTCTGCAATTATGAATGATAATATGACAGATTTACAAGCTTCAATTCAATTATTGGAATTAGTTGGTCGCTTTTTCAGACTTCCAATAAAAAATAATTTTAATTCTAATAAAATAGATGAAATTACACAAGATCTCGAAACAAAGAGAAAAGAACTTGAAAAAGATTTAGAAAATACTCAGCCTTATATAGAAATTGCAGAAGTGGATAAATCAATATATATTTAAGAAAAAAAATATTGCGCAGGCAACAGGGATCGAACCTGCGACCTGCCGGTTAACAGCCGACCGCTCTACCAACTAAGCTATGCCTGCACTTTATGATCTCATAAATAGAGAGAATTATGATATAAAGGCAAGCATATATTTTAAATTTTATTAATACAGCAGTATTTATCTTTTTTGCTTGCTACCGGAACTCCCATAATCTTCTTTAAGGGACGAAAAACCCTTTTGAGATATTCTGGTTTTTTATTTATTTTCAATTTCCCAAAAATTTTAAAATTATGGAATATTTGCATAGAATATATTTCTTATTTGCCTCTGTAGTGTAGTGGTCAAGCATCGCGGGCCTTCACCCCGCTAACTCGGGTTCGAATCCCGGCAGAGGCTCTAGTTTTAAAAATAAAAATAATTAGGTTCAAAGTATCATTGATACTTAGTTTTTTCAATTGCGTTTACACTATTGATAAATCTCTCTGTTATTTCGTCCTTTCCTATTATACCAATTATTGAATGGACGATATTCCTTGCTTCACTCAAAACCGGAATCGCACCATAAGTTAAAGGGAATAAAGATACAAAAGTTATTGGTTGACTAATATGACTTCCTGTTTCTTTATCTGTAAAAGTCATTTTTCCACTTGGGTTGCATAGAATTCCATAGAAATTATCTGGATCATTTCCAGAAACACATAAATACGAAACTAGACCACCAAGTTTTAAGGAATCTGCTTCTTCAATCATTTTTTGAAATCCTACATTGGCATTTGCACTAAAAGCATCAACAGGAATTGAAAATTTATCTGGTTCAATTGATCTAGCATCAATATTTAATCCAGAAGAATTAACTAAGCCATAGTTTAAAAATACGGGAGTTTGAACAGAATCCAATATATTACTAATATTTTCAATTAATTCTTTTTTTTCAGGAGATGAAGGAATATAAGAAGTTAAAGGAATTTCAGTGCCCATACCACAAAGATATATTGCACTACGAACATTATTACTAAATAATTCAATTTCTTCATTTTTTATCTTTCCTGAACCAAAAAAGTTTTCAATTTCTTTTCTCAGATGAAATATGCTAGACCCAATATTATCTGCATTAAGTGGCCATTCTTGGTTGTAATCATGAACAATTGTTAGAAGAGTTTGTTGTATTCGAACAGTTATTAGACAAATTTTCTCGAAAAATGAAAATGCAATTATTTGTCTTTGAATACCAAGATCAAACCAATTCTCTTCACTCGAAGAAAAAGCTGCAGATGACACACTGGTGATTGCATTACTATCTAGGTTTAAATCAGTATTTCTACCAGTTTTCGCTATTGAAAGCCCATTTTCATCAGATAATAGTGCCATTATTGTAGCTTTTGATGATCTTAAAATTGTTGATAAATGTTTAACTAAAGTTTCTCGGACGCTCATATTTTTCCCGCAATTAATCAATATTTATTATATAGAATAAAACCTAATTTATATTTCGCATACCCTCATAATTAATATTTTGCCAAAAAAATCATTTCGAATTTCGAAATTATGATTTAGGCAGTTGTTTTAAATAAAATTTTTGGCAGATATATAAATGCGGGGAGAGGGATTTGAACCCTCGCGGCTCTACGCACTGGATCCTAAGTCCAGCATACCACTTTCAGTAGTAGATTCAAGATTTCTATTGAAATTCGTGGACCAGACTTGATTATCCCCGCTAAGAAAAAAATAGGTGAAAATCGACTGATAAAGATAAATATTTAAATTCTACAATAAATATAAAAATTCTTAAACAGATTTTTGATATGAGCAGTAAAATTATTGATCTAAGATTATATGCTTTGCATTTAAATCAAGATGATCCAAAAAAAAATACGGTTTTAAAATTAGCCAGATTTAATTTGATTAAATTAGGCAAGAAATTATCAGAGTTTCCAAAAAATGCAATTATATTAGATCCATTTAGCAAAAATATAATAAATATTAAAGATAGAATAAATTTAAAAAAATCAGGAATTATTGTCGTCGATTGTTCATGGGCCCAGATTGATTTAGTATTTAATCAAAAATTTAAAATGGGAAGAAAACTCCCCCACTTATTAGCTGCAAATTCTGTAAATTATGGAAAATGGGATAAATTGAGCTCAGCAGAAGCTATCGCTGCTGGGTTATATATTACAGGATTTAAGGATGAAGCTAAAATATTACTTTCAAAATTCTCCTGGGGAAAGTCTTTTTGGGAGATTAATAAAAAGTATTTGAGTCCAGAGTTAAAAAAAGAAGTAAATTAATTATTTATTACTTGATGAGCGAATATAATCATCAATTCTAATGAAACTTATTGACATTTCAGTTGCTAATGAGAAAATCTCAGTTTTTACGGATGTTGATTCAATGATACCGAATTCATGTGTGTTGATAATTTCACCAGAAATAGAATCAAAACCAAGGTATTTTTTCTTTGAATAATCAATTTGAGCTCTTAAATTGGTAATATAATCAAGAGGATCTTTACCAGAGTTTTCAATTATTGTTTTTGGAATAATTTCAAGAGCATCTGCATAATTTTCAATTGCAATCTGTTCTTTACCACCCATTTTTTGAGCAAATAAATTTAGATGCTTTCGTAATTCAATTTCAATTGAACCTGCTCCACCTACGAATTCAGGATTTTCGATAACAGATTTTATTACGCCCAAACCATTTTTTAATGCTCGTTCAGCATCATCTACAATAAGTTCGGTTCCTCCTCTAATAAGAATTGTTAATGATTTAGGATCTTTACAATCTTCAACAAAAATCATATTATCTTTACCAATTTTTTGCTCAGAAACAAATTTGGCATATCCTAAATCATTACTTTGAATACCTTTAATTCGAGTGACTATCTTTGCACCAGTAGCGCGTGATAATTTAACCATATCAGAATGCTTAACACGACGAATTGCCATTATATTTGATTTAGCCAAATAATGTTGTGCTGTTTCATCAATTCCTTTTTGACAAAAAACTACATTAACTCCAGTAGAAATTAGAGCATCTGCAAGTTCTTTTATCAAAATTTCTTCTTGTTTTAAAAATCCACTAATTTCATCAGGATTTGATATTAGTATTTCAGATGAAAAATCAGTTTTAATAATTTCCAAAGCACCATCAATTAAGGCGATTTTTGCATTTTTTATATTTTTAGGCATAATTGAACTTACAACCTCTTTATCTACGATTATACCCGTTATTAATTGAGAATTTGATAAACCTTCCCCTTCTTTTTTTATTAATTGTATATTATCTAAATCCACATAAGGGTTATTCCCTCTCATTTCAGTAATATTTAATATACATTCAACTACCATACTAGCGAAATAAGAAGTAGCACCGAAGAGATTTTTC
Source organism: Promethearchaeum sp. (assembly GCA_030611625.1). Classification (GTDB taxonomy): domain Archaea; phylum Asgardarchaeota; class Lokiarchaeia; order Sigyniarchaeales; family Promethearchaeaceae; genus Promethearchaeum. The sequence goes on from JAUWPK010000123.1 coordinate 3,889, forward strand.
GTATTTAAAGTTGTTTTTGCAATATTATTAAGAATCTCTTTATCATTATTTTCAATTTTAATGGATAAGAGCTTTAGAAGTCTTTTAATTTCTTTAAGAGCATGAATATATCCTTCATAAATTAATGTTGGAGAAATATCAACTGATATCATTTCATATGTTCTTTTCATTAATTCTCCCAAGAAAATTACTGTTGAACTTGCGCCATCACCAACTTTCTTATGAATCGTTTTGGAAAGCTCAACAACCATTTTTGCTGCAGGATTTTCAACACTTAATTCTTCCAAAATTTTTGCTCCATCACCAGTGACAGTTACTTCCTTCATTGAATCCACAATCATTTTGTTTAAACCTTTAGGGCCTAAAGTAGTGCGGATTGATTCTGCAACAGTTTTAATTGCTTCTATATTTATAGATAAAGCTTTTCTTCCTTTCAGCTGTTTAGTACCTTGTTTTAATACTAAGAATGGTTTACCAGTTAGATTTGACATTTATATCACTTATATTTTTTCTAGGAAGTCTAAGTCATGAAAAATTAAAAATTTTTTCTGATTTTTTAATTCGATATTTTTATAAATTTATTTTCAAATTAACAGTAGGAAGGAAGAAAATATGGGAAATTTACCTATAATATATATTCTAATTATCAGAGGAGATTTTTGGTACATTTTTTCAATTTTTGCTGATCTAATAGGTATTTTCCTTATAATTGCTCAGCATAATTCACTTCAAAGTAGATTTTTGATAAGATTAAGAGAAATTTTTTCGGTCTATCTGTTTGCATTTCTTTTTGCATTAATATTTTTGAGTTTAAAATTTTCTAATTTTTTAAAATTTGATTTTCTGTTAACTATTTTTACAATTTTAATTTTTATGTACAATTTTATATTAAAATTAATTTTAAAACACAAAAAAATTCCCTCATTGGGGCTGAAAAAACCAGATTTTAAGGATTATAAAAGAGGGTCTATAAAATTAGGGACAATTTTTTATAATCGGGAAGATCTTAAGAAATTTAGACTTAATATTGAAGATTTAAAAAGACATATATTAATCTATGGTCAAACTGGAACAGGCAAAACAACCTTACTTAATAATTTCCTTCACCAATTTGAAAAATTATATCCAAATATACCCTTTATTTTATTTGAATTTAAAGGTGAATATAAGGAGCTTATGAAAGATGTAAAATCAATCAATGTAATACGACCTGGATTAAATTTTTTTTTCAACCCATTCGATAATGATATTTTTCCAAAAGAAAATTATGTTGAGATCCTATATGATGCTTTGAAATCTTGTCAAATCATAGAATCCAATAGTGATTTCTCTCCTCAGATGGAAAAAGTTCTAATTGATACATTAAGAATAGTGTGTTCCGATAAAAATAAACAGTCTTGGGATTATTTCTTAAAAATTCTCAAAATTTATTCAAAAAAAAAAAAAAATGACATCCCACAATTAAATCAAACGATAATTAGTATAACTAATCGATTAAGAAGGTATTATGATGGTCCATTAAAAAGCCTCTTTGATTTTTCTTCAAAAACTAAAAAAATATCTGACTTGTTGAAGAAAAATTGTATAATCGATTTAGGGTACATTTTAAATTTAGGTGGTTCAAAAGAAGATGTAATTTTTTTTGCTAATTTAGTTTTGAAATGGATTTGGGAATATAATATGAAAAAAGAACCTACAAACGAATTAGAACATTTAACTATCTTTGAAGATGCATCTTATATTGCATCAAAGAAAATGTTAGAAACTACAAAAATTTCGACATATTTAGAAGATATAGCAATGCTCCTTCGTGGCAAAGGAGAAGCTTTGATAACCTTAACGACAACATTGGATATAAGTAAAAATATTATTAGAAATTCCGGTTCAAAATTTTTTTTTAAATTTAATGAAAAAAATGAAGATGTTATCCATTTTCTTGGATTTCAGAGTAATTATCCGTTAAAGGTCAATGAACTAACTACGGGATATTGCTTAGCAAAAATTGACTCAATTCCCGATGCGTTTTTGTTAAAAATTAAAAATACAAATAAAATGAAAATATTAAAAGGAGAAACTAGAAGTTTGGAGAAAATAAATAATTTAGATTTAAAAAAATCTAATACAAATTCTAAAAAAAATAATTCAATAGGAGCTATCGAAAATATACAAAAAATAGGATTAATATCTCTTCAAAAAATTAATGATGAATTTGAAAGTTCGGTAAAAATTGCTGAAAATTGGAATAAAAAAGAAAAATATGGACAGTGCGTAAAAAAAGTCTTTCTCTCGTTTAAAAAATTAGTTCGAAATTATAGAAATTTCATTAAGATCCCTGAATTCTGTAATATTTTAAAGTTTTATGAAAAATTATCAGTCGATTTCTATTGGAAATACTCAATTTTACGCAAAAACACTCTATTCTTTATAAAGTTGAGAGAAAAATATAATAAAACTAAAATAATTAACTCGCGCGAAGCTTTAATTTCATTGGATAAAGTGAAGGCCATTTTTTATGAATTTCAAAAATTAACAAATAAAGATTTTGAGAATTTCAACAAAATAGATGAAAATATTGAGGAGAAAATTAAATTCAAGCAAAATTTGAAATCTGAAACTCATAATGGAGGATTTAATGTAAGATTATATTATTTTCATAGAATTATTGGACCAGAAAAATATTATCAAATTGGATCTACTATTGTTACTGATAAGATTGATATGCAAATTCCCAAGTATATGGATGTTAATATGGGAGAAATGTATGTTTCAATTGAAAATTATCAAATTTATATAAATATATTCGAAATTGAGTCTAATTGGGCTAGAGGAAATAAAGAATTATTAGAATTTGTAATTTTTTATGACAAGAAAAAACATTTAGAGCGAGAAATTCCTAAAGAAATTATTAATTTAGCCAGAAATTTCATAAATAGATTAAAATCAAATCAAACTAGATATATGTCCTTTTATATTGACAATTCGGAAGAATTAAAAAAAAATAGAAAGCTAATTACAGCTGAGGCTCAATCACTTAAAAAAGATTTAGAAGAATTCTATCGGAAAATTAATAATTTAGATATAGTTAGAACAACAATTAATAACGACAAAAATTTTAAGTGTGATAATTTAAAGAAGATATTTTTTGAAATCGAAAGCGAGATTCAAAAACTTCTTATCCAAGAGAACTCTCAGATGGAATAAAACTATAACATTGAAGATTTAGAAATTCCAATAACTTTTTATGAGTTTTAAATGTATATTTTACCATATGTTGATTGGAATAGTCGGAAAACCATCATCGGGTAAAAGTACGTTTTTAAATTCTGCTTGTTTAACAGAAGCTAAAGTGGGAAATTATCCTTTTACAACAATTGAACCGAATTTAGGAAAAGGATTTATTCGAATAGATTGTATATGTAAAGAATTGAATGTAAAAGATAATCCTAAAAATTCCATTTGCAAAAATGGGATTAGATTTATCCCAGTAAAACTTTTAGATGTTGCTGGTTTAGTTCCTGATGCTCATATCGGAAAGGGTATGGGGAATAAATTTCTTACTGATTTATCGCGTGCAGATGTATTATTACATGTGATCGATATTTCTGGAAGTTTAGATGCTGAAGGTCAAGAAATTGATGAAGGTTCTAGGGATCCGCTTGAAGATATTGAGTTTTTAGAGAATGAAATTAATTATTGGTTTAGAGATATACTTATAAGAAAGGATTGGCAAAAATTTGTTCGAAAAATTGAGCAAGAAAAATTAAGCTTTGTTGATGTCTTCTATGAACGAATGGCAGGGATTTCTGTAAGAAAAGATCATATACATCTAGCAATGAAGGCGTCTAATTTAGATTTTGACCATTTAACAGTGTGGAAGGAAGAAGATATTTTGAATTTTGCTACTAAACTTCGTGAAATTTCAAAACCTATTATTATTGTCGCAAATAAAGTGGATAAACCGAGAAGTGAAGAAATTTTTAGAAAGTTATCTAAGATTTATAAAAATACAATTCCATGTAGTGCTTTAGCAGAATTATGGTTAAGAAAATTTGCTGAAAAAGGACTCATTGAATATTTTCCAGGAGATTCCTATTTCAAAATAGTAGATAAGAAAAGTTTATCTTCTCAAGAATTCGAAGCTCTTCAGAATATAGAAGAAAAAATTTTAAAAAAATTTGGTAGTTCAGGAATTCAGAAGATAATAAATTATGCTGTCTTTGAAGTTTTAAATCAAATCGTAGTTTATCCAGTATATGATCTAACCACATATTCTGATAAGGATGGAAATGTTTTACCAGATGCACATCTTATTGGAAGTGGAACGAAATTGAAAGAATTTGTTGACGAAAAAATCCATTCTGATTTAGCAAAAAACTTCATTTATGGGATAAATGGGAGAACAAAATTGAGATTAGGTGAATCTTACATTTTACAAAATCAAGATGTTGTTAGAATCGTTTCTGCTTCAAAAGGAAAATAAAAAATCATATAATTTGATTATATATTCATTTATTCATTATCACGTGATGATAAAGCAATATAAACCAACATAACAACTATTAAAACAATGCTAAATAGCTGTAGTATTAATTTATATTGTTCCATATCCCAATCAGATATTTTAAGTGGAAAAAACATATTAATTCTAAGACTCTCTGAAATAATTAAAAAATTTTGGTACATAATTTCAAAAACTCACAAATTAAATTTTTCTTTTATTTGTGAAATATCTATTAATGCAATTTATGGACCCAGGGGAATTTGAATCCCCGACCCCCTGAGTGCAAGTCAGGTGCTCTACCAACTGAGCCATGGGCCCTATATATTAAAAATTACATAAAATGGAAAATATATTGAAAATTCATATATTTAAAAAGAATTAAAAAAATAAAAAGAAGATCTATGGGCATTAAGCCCATAGAAATGTTGTGGAGGTGATCCAGCCGCAGGTTCCCCTACGGCTACCTTGTTACGACTTCTCCCTCCTCACGCAGCACAATTTTAAAACGACCCTTAGGACCATTTTTCAACTATACTACACTCGGATGGAGCGACGGGCGGTGTGTGCAAGAAGCAGAGACGTATTCACCGTGCGATGATGACACACGATTACTAGGGATTCCACGTTCATGTCGGCGAGTTACAGCCGACAATCCCAACTGAGATATGGTTTCGGGATTGGCTTCTCTTTTCAGAGTTGCGACCCATTGTCCATACCATTGCAGCCCGCGTGTGGCCCGGGGGATTAGGGGCATACTGACCTGCCGTGGCCCACTCCTTCCTCCATCTATATGATGG
>JAUWPK010000157.1 GCA_030611625.1 Promethearchaeum sp.
TGAACACGCAATTTCATGGACATATGAATTGGATTTAACCAATTCTATAGATCAAAGTTTTATCGGTTATTTGCCAATTGGAATCGGAATTGCATCAGGAGTAATAATATTTTCTATTGGAATAATCTTTATACAAATATATAAAATAAAACATTAAAAATCAAAAATCTAAAGAAGAATTAAAATGAAAGCCCGTTCACTAAATATAATTATCGCTATAATTATTTTTAGTGCTATTTTTGGATCTTTATTCTATTATAATTGGAACCTGTACATGGAAACAAAAGATCAATTTAACGAATGTGATGATTCTTGTTGTCTTCGAATTACTGGAAATGTTAGTGACGAAAAATTCATTGGAATTTCATATTTACTTAATGGAAGTTTTACTCGAGTTGAAGATGTTGAATTTCACGTATTAAATATGGCTGGAGTAGAGGAGAATAGAACAATATCAGGGGTGATACTTTGGGATATACTTATATCATACAATTTATTAGGGGAAGATGCAGAATATATCAGATTTCAATCTATAGATGGATATACAACATTTAATATTCCTATTCGTTTGATCAGAAGTAATCCTGAAATGGTGATCATCGTAACTCATGAAGATGGTCAACTTTTGGAACCAAAAACAGCGGATGGTGATGGCCCATTAGCTGCGGCTGTGGATTTTGATTGTATTAAAGATGATTCAGAGATGCAACAAATATTTGAAGATAATTATCAAGATTTTGTGCATAATAGCAAATTAAATGCGAAAAATTTAGATACAATAATCGTTATTTAGAGGTTTTTAAATGGAGCATGAAAATAATAAGGATAATCCGATAATTCAAAAATCTGAAGAGGATACCCTCCAATATACTGGAACTTTGGCAAAAAGAAATTTGAATAAAAAATCTCGGTATTTCTTTTCTACTCAAGAATTGCTGATTGCTTCAATTCTAGGTATTATGGGAGGATTTATCTCAAGTTTAATCCCATTTAGCCTATTGATCAAAACTTGGTATCCTTTTGTCGGGGGCACACAACTGGTAAGCGGTCATCATTTATTATGGATGGTTATTGTTTATGGGTTAACCAAGAAAAAGACGACAGTGGTATTAACTGCAACAATTCAAGGATTTATTGGATTTCTATTTGGATCAAATTGGGGGATATTTGAAGTCGCGATTATGCTATTTGAAGGATTTTTCCTTATTCTCGGTTTTTTTATAATAGAACTTTTTCATGAAGGAAATTCAAATTTAGGCTGGGCTATAGCTGGAGGTATTGGAAATGTGTCTCAAGTTCCGCTTTTCTGGATAATTACCGGAAAAATTTGGTTAATCCACTGGAGCCTTTTTGTGATGGCTTGTATGTTTGGATTTATATCTGGAGTATTTCTCGCAGGATTACTCGGTAAATTAATTAGTAAACGTATTAAAGATTCAGGAGTTATATAAATTTTAAGGAGGAATACGTTTTAAATGGAAAGTTCTAAAATTCATGAAGTAATTGGGAACATAACTTCAATAGATTCTGAAAACATCCCTATTATTGAATTTTCCAATTTTTCCTTCCGTTATGAAAAACAACATGAATTTGCACTTAATAATATAAACTTATCAATTTTTTCAGGTGAAATTATATTATTAGGAGGGATTAGTGGTTCTGGAAAAAGTACTCTATGTAATACAATTTCAGGTAGAATTCCATTCTCGATTTCAGGTCAAATGAAGGGTAATTTTAACTTATTTAATAAAAACATATGGAATTATAGTCAAGAAGAAATTTCACAAAAGATAAGCTATGTTTTCCAAAATGCGGAAGAACAATTAATTAGTTTTAGTGTTTTTGATGAAATTTCATTTGCTGCTGAAAATTTAAAACTCCCACCAAATGAAATTAAACAAAGAGTTAATCATATAGCAGAAGCTCTTGGAATTACCGAGTTATTGAACAGATCAATTTACTCTTTAAGTAGCGGAGAAAAACAAAAGACCATTTTAGCAGCAAATTTAGTAATGTCTCCTAAGATTTTACTTTTAGATGAACCATTAGCATTTTTAGATAAAAATGGTGAAATATTGCTAAGAAATTTCTTAGATAATCTACACAAAATAGATCCTTCTTTAACAATTATTATAATTGAACACCGGTTAAAGCCATTCTATTCCTTGATAAACAGGATTCTTCTCTTAAATCAATATGGAGAATTAGTTTTTAATGGAAAAACAGAAGATTATGAAGATTATATCAAAAAAGGGAATATTCGTTATTTAAGAGATGATATTACCCTAGTGAATATTAGTGAAAATTATAGAAATAATAATTCATCAGCAATTTTAAATGATGATTCTGATATTAACGCCCCAATTCTCCAATTAAAAAATATATCTTACCAATATCCTAATAGCAAATCGATGGTTTTTACGGATTTTTCATTAAAAATAAATAAAGGAGAATTTTTGGGGATAGTCGGAAATAATGGATCTGGAAAAACAACATTACTCTATTTAATTGCCCATATGTTAAACCCGATAACAGGAAGCATGAATTTTTTAGGAGACCCGTATGAATTTATAAAATTATATGAATTTATTCCAAAAATGGGGTTTATCTTTCAAAATCCTGAAAATCAGTTATTCGGAAAAACAGTAAAAGATGAAATTCTATTTGCTCCTAGAAATTTTATTGAACTTAGTAGAAGACACCATAAATTGAAAGAAAACATTTTTCAAAATATATTTTCAAGAAAAAAAAACCACCAACAAGCTAAAAGAGATTTAGAGAAAGAAGAAGATGAAATTATTAAAAAATATTTACCATTGATCGGTGAATTTAGAATCGACTTCGATGTCTTACGTGAAAAAAATCCATTTTCTCTAAGTTGGGGGCAAAAAAGAAGGCTCAATCTGGCTTCAATATTCAGTTATTCTCCGGAATTGCTTCTTGTTGATGAACCTTTTATTGGTCAAGATGCAGCTTCAATTGAAAAAATTTTCAAGATTCTAAACAGATTTGTTGAACAAGGTAAAACTGTTCTAATTGTATCACATGACAAAGAACTTTTACAGAATAATTGCTCAAGAATTGTAGAACTTGAAACTACTAAAAACCAATCACCTGCAAATAATGAAAATGAAAAATCTCCAACAATTGTCAAAAAGAAAGAAAAAAAGAAAAAGAAGTCTTCAATGAAAATCCCAAGAATTAATTTATTTCTCAAACAATCATCTCACTCATCTCAAAGCGAAAATTGGATTAGTAAATTAAACCCTGCAATGAAATTAACATTTCTTATTATTTTTACATTCTTTCTTTTTTACCAAAAAAGTATTTTATTCTTAGCAATAGTGTATATCTTACTCCTAATTTTGGTAAAAAGCGCCAATCTATCTATTCGCTCGTTGTTAAGACAAATTAGATGGATAATAATGTTGTCTTTAATTTATATCCCACTAAATGTACTATTTGATGCAAATATATCCCAAACTGATGATGTTTTATTTTATTTCTTTTCAGAAAATTTACCTATAAGAAGATTAGCACTGTATTACTCATTACGAACTGGATTATTAATTATCATTTTCATTTCTACATCAATTATATTCACAAAAACAACTTCTCCAAAGGATTTGGTTTACTCATTAATTCAAATTGGAATCCCTTATCGTTACGCATTTTCATTTATGATAGGTTTAAGATATATCCCTCTTATTGAGCAAGAATCTAATACAATTGAAATTGCACAGCAATTACGAGGAGCTTATATTCGTAAAGGAATTTCTATTAGAAAAATCTACAATCATTTAATTGAGCGCATAACAACATTACTCATTTCAATCATCAGAAAAGCCAAAACAACAGCCTCCACTATTGAAGCAAGGGGATTTGGAATTTTCAAAAAAAGAACCAATCTTTATCTGGTCAAATGGTCTATAATTGACACATTTGGATTAATATTATTCATCTTATTTTGTGTTTTAACAGTTTTAATACAAGAAGGAGTATTAAATTGGTTTTTTCACTTACCTTCTCTTTATTCCATCTATCTTCGATTTTTTTCTTGATATAAGAATTTATTAAAACAAATTTACACTTCTTTATTGAAAAATTAAAAAGGTTCTTTTGATAAAAAATATACATACTTTATGAGGGAATTAAATTGTCACAGAAAATACCATATATTGGAATTAACCAATCAACTACTTGTGTGCCACCAACAGATACATTATCGATGAGTTTAGACATCAAAATTTTACCAGAAAGGACAACTAATTCAAAACCGTATTGGGGAGTTTGGTTACTCGATGTTTCAGGCTCAATGGGCGGTTCACCGATTAACCGAGCCAAAGAATCATTGATCGAGCAGGTTAAGAGCCTTCCTTTGGAGACAGGATTTAATTTGGTGATTTTTGAGTCTAATTTGAAGACAATTATTAAAAATGAAACGATTACGATAAAATCAAGACAAAAAATCATTGATCATATCAAAAAAATTCGTGCAGGCGGAGGCACTGCTCTTTTCTCAGCACTACAACATGGAATTAAAATGATGAAGAATTATAGTGGTAATCTAACAAAGAAAATAACTCTGATTACTGATGGTGAACCGGGGGATGTTACTGTAAAATTAGGAGATAAGGATGACAAAAACTATATGAAGTATTTCATGCTTGCTCGTGAAGCTCTTGAATACAGAGCATCAATTGATACAGTAGGTGCATTGGGGGATCATAATGTATATCTTCTTTACGAAATAGCAAAACAGAGCACAGGAAAATATATTTTTGCAGAAAATGCTGATGAATTAAAAACAAAAATGCTAATTGCAAGCGACCAAGCCACGAAAATTGTTTTCTCTTCACCAAGTATTACTATAATTCCGATGACGGGTAAAATTGAAGTTGATGACGCAGTTCAATATAAACCAACAGTTATAAGAATGCCATTTGAAAAAATTCGAGGAAAATTCAAAGAATATTATTACAAAACATATTTGAGGAGTTTCGAAGCAGGAGACACGTATCAGATATTGCTCAAATTAAGGCTAAATCTAGATGAAAATGACCTTAAACTTGAAGATAACAATGCACTCCTTAAAATTCAATTCGATTTTGATAAAAGTTTGCAGGAAACCAAGGAAATTATTGTTAAATTTTCGAATGATAGCTCAAATCACAGAATAAACCCTCAAATCAATAAACAATATGCAAATATCTTTTCTCAAGCTGAAGAAATCACCGAGCAAACAATTAAGAATGATGCGAGCGCGACACAACGTATTCAAGGCGATGAAACAAAGAAAATATCAGATTAAAAAGAATTATTCTCTCTTACTTAGCATATCTTTTTATTTGTATAATTGAATTTAGTATAATTGAAATTATACAATTTATTCATATTTTTGATTTTTATTTTACGATAATATTTTTAATTTAATATAGGAAAACATTCAAATAAAAATAGAATTCTTTATTTCAATAATCAGAATCTTTAAAATTTTCTGCGATAGAATAGTCTTGATTAAAAGATGCGAAGAAATGGCTTTTTCATTTTTCGGGTCTTTTTCCATAAATTACAAAGTGTTAATAAAAGGATTCATCAAGAACACAAAAATTCCTTAAAACTATTTAGAATCAGTCCATTCATTCTTTTAGTTTTAAGTGGTGTAATTACAATGATAAATTTCCCACAGCAAAATTTTATTGAAGGAGAAGCTCAAGCAATTTTTCCTGAATCTTCGGATATAACATTTTTAGATAGCATGCAGGAAAACCAGACACTAGAATACCAAACTAATTACCAAAAAACATTTGGGACTACAGATACAGAAAATGATAACGAAGAGTTAGAAAAACCAAGATACACTGTATTAAATAGTTCACAAGATATAATCTATGATTCGATAAATGATACCCTAAATGTTACAGAAAAAATTGGTTCTACAGAGTATATCTATATAATTACATCCACAAGCAACATTCCAACAAATAAAACACTTGGATACCCATATGATGGCGGTTGGCAACATAATTTCCCAACAGAAAACTCAAATATAGAATTGAATGCTCAAGAAATAACATCGTTGATAACTAGCGACATCTATCAGATAGTTTTAGATTTTAAATTTTTGAAGAATGAGATTTTAGAATTCGATGATGTATCAATTCCAACAAAAGTTTTCAATGCATCTAGTGATTTTCAAGTGGATTTTGATGAAGGATGAAATCCTCATTATTACACCTCAACATACGAAGGAAAATATTATTTCCATGAAACCAGCGGATTGCTTATTCGAGTAGAAACTGAATGGCATTTGGTTGATAAAGGAGATAATGTTAAATGGCAACATTGGAGTATAGAGAAAAATATACTTTCAATAAATGGTGAAACTTTGAATTATACATATGTGCCACCACCTATTGATACTGATACTGAACCAGATTTTAATTGGATATTACCGATTTCAATATTAGGTATTGTTGGTGTGGGTATAGGTGTATTAGTAGTAATTCTTGGAAAAAAACGTAAGAAAATGTAAAAAATAAAATAAAACATCCTTCCAATGAAGGAAGAATAAAAACTTCGATTCTTCTGAAGGGCGTGTAGCAACACGAATGGATTTCTTTTTTTTTTTGATTAAAATACAAGATGAAACTCTTAGGAATTCACTTTGGATAATTTATCATCTATATTCGAGAGATCCGTAGCGTAATAGAAAATTATCATACCACAGATAGCAATTATCCCAGAAATTAAAATTGTTAAACGCACCCCTAATAATTCAGCGAAAAACCCTGATAATAATGTTTCTAAAGGAATTAAAGATAAAGAAAGAGCACTGCCAACGCCTTCCACTCTACCAAGTTTCTCTGGAGGAACCAATTTCTGAACAATGGTCACCATGGTTATATTAATTATTGGGGAGCAAATTCCCATTAAAACACCGCCAAAAACCAAAAAAATAACTTTCCAACCTAATTCAGCCCCGAGAGGAATTTCTGAGGGGATTATCATTATTAACGAACCTAAAAAAATTCCAATTAATCCAAAAACAATGATTTTTTGTCTTGGAATTTTATCAGGTATATTTCTTATACTTAAAGTGAATGATGTGAGCGCAGTTGTCAGTTGTGCGGCGATTAATACTATAGCAAAAATTAATGGTCCGCCTTGATAAATATCCGATATTAATAAAGGGATGAGAATATTTTTAGGAGTTTCCAATAAATTTGAAAATGGAAACACTAAAGTTAAACCTAAGATTCCAGCAATTTTGATAATCTTAAGCCCTTCTTTAAATTCGTTCCAGAATTTTCTCTTTTTTTTATCTTTATCTTTACTCTCAATTTTTGCTACATGCGGAATAGAAATAAAAATCAAAGGAATGGCAGCTATGATAAAAGATCCGCAATCTAACCATAAAATTTGAGTTATTGACCATTTTGATAATAATAAGGCACCAATCATAGGTCCAATCATTCGCATTATATAAGTCGAGAAATAAATTAAAGAGTTGATTCTGTTAAGATTTTTTTTGGGAACCATGACAGGGATAATTGCATTTACTGTAGGATCTTGAAATGCGGCAAAACCAGAACTGACTCCCATTAACAGCAAAACATTCCAAATTTGTGCTTGATGAAAAATAAATAGGCTTATCATAGTTAAGGAACTCAGTGCTTGCAGTAAATCCATAGTAAAAATAATTGCTTTTCGATTCCAACGATCTGCAAATACACCAGCAATTGGAGAAATGATGGTTTTTACTCCATATACAAGAAAAGCTGCAAGAGCAAGATACCATGAACTTTTAGTTTCAACAGTTATCCACCATATAAGGGAAAAACGAACAATTTCTGAGCCTAAAATTGATATTAGTTGCCCTAAAAAAAAACTATAATAATGAAAAATTGGAGGATAACTGATTTTATTTATTGAACTGTTGGATTCGATGTTCTTCTCTTCTATGTTCTCATCCATTGGGATATTCAAGATTGATGTATTTAAAAAATTTTATATTATGTTCTTAAAAAATAATAAAGGTAATGTGGTTTTGGATGAATTTCAATCTAACTGTCTTGTCAAAAATTGAATTCTTCTTTACATTTTACAATAATAATTATAGAAATAGTAATAAAGAAGATTGATT
>JAUWPK010000117.1 GCA_030611625.1 Promethearchaeum sp.
AACGCCCCCATGTTGAAGGATATCGAGAATATAAATTACACTTCCAGTATGTAATCTTAAAGCTGAGCGAAAGTGATTTGAACTTCTATTTTTCCTAAAACCACTCCTTTGGGAACTTCCTCTATAACTTCCTTGAGATCTGTTGTCTCTTTTTCTCCTATCTCCATCATATCTTTGGTTTCTTCTATCGCTCATTTCTCAATCCTTCCAAATATGCTTTTATTCTTTTTTTTTATATTTTCTATATATTACATTATATTTCTTATTTAGAGTGGTTTATTTGTTCCCCGAATCTTTAATATTTTTCCCCTCTTAACCATCGAATTAAAATTACAGTGGTTTATCCTTTACTGCCTTAAGAATTATTAGAGGTGGGTCTAGATTCATTTTCAATCACTTGAAGAATTATGTTACTGCTTACTATTATAATTTAAAATTAAGCAAATATAAAGCTAACCAAAAATAGTCGTCTGAATGGGATATGTAAAAAAAATTTAGTTTTTTTAAGCTTGTAAGTCCCTAATTTTTTGTATCATTATTTCTAATTCTTCTTTAGACAAAACTCTAAGAGTAGGGTCTTTTTCTAAAATTACGCGTAATTCTTGATGGTAATTTGGGTCAATATTGACAATCTGAATCGCATATTCAAGATCCATTGAGTAATCTTTTACAAGCATTTTCATTATATTCTTGGCTACATCAGATGACATTTTTGAGAAGTTATGTACATACTCATAAGTCGCTTCTTGAAACGGATCGGGTTGGATTGATTCAATTTTATCCATTTTTTCGAATAATTCTTCCATAATTTCTTTAACTTCGGGAATTGAAACCATTTCCTCTTTTATAATTTTCTTTACCATATTCACCAAATCCTTATTTTCAATAATTAAAATAAAAAATATCTTATTTCTTTGCTATTTCTAGTTGATGGCCTTTGTTTAAGCGAAGGTGCTCCCGTCCTAAGAACATGGTTTTCATTTTATTTCCATCTTTAACATGGACCCCATAACAGCGCCCCCGTTCTTCAAATACAACACCTGTTTTGCCGTGAAATCGCCTGTGTGGAAATCCTCTCTTCTGAAATGATGGGTCCCCGATAATATCTACTTTATCGTCAATTTTGTAATCTACCATAAATTTGGAAAGGCCAGGTAGCCCTCGTTTTCTTACTTTTTTGCGAAAAATTCTTCTTGTCTTGCTACGATATCCATGATGTCTCGTCAATACTTATTCACCTATATTTATATAACTACAAGAAAAAAAAAGAAAGATTTGTAAAAAATTTTATGATTTTTGTCAATTTCAACATATTTTTATTTAGGAATGAAGGACATTTCTTTTGTAATTTTTTGAATTACGGCAACGCTTAATCTCACTATCATATCTACATCAAATAAATTAACAACTTCACTCATTGAATGCATATATCGGTTTGGAATACCAATAAGTGCGGTTGCAACTCCTGAACGAGTCATTTGAATAGAGCGAGCATCAGTCCCAGTTGCCCTTGGCGCAGCTAGTAATTGGTATGGCATATCTAATTCTTTTGCGGTATTAACAAAAAGATCAAAAAGAATTGGGTTAATATTGGGACCTCTTACGATAACAGGGCCGCCACCCATCTTAATGATTCCTATATCACTTTCTTTCATATCTGGTGAATCACTAGCAAATGTCACATCATAGGCAATTCCAACTTGTGGGTTAACAGAATATGAAGATGTTATGGCTCCACGTGTTCCGATTTCTTCTTGAGTTGTGGATACTGCATGAACTGAACCTCCAAATTCGGTTCCTTTCAGTTTTCTTAGAACTTCTGCAATTATAAAAGTTCCAATTTTATCATCAAAGCATCTGGAAACTACTAAGTCACCTTTTCCTAGTGGTGAATATGAATGTTCAAATATAATTGGATCACCGATATCTATGCCTAATTCCTTAATTACTTCATCACGGGAAGTTGCTCCTATGTCAATGAATTGTTGGTCAAGTTTCACTACATTTTTCCGTTCTTCAGGTTTTTGAAGATGAATTGCTTTTTTCCAATAACACCTAATACTTTGCCTTTTGATCGAGTTAAAATACGAACTCTGTTTCCTGGAGTTAAATGGGCATCAACTCCTCCGAGCTGGTGAAATCGAATAAATCCTTTCTCGTCTATGTATTTGACTTGAAGACCGACTTCATCGACATGCCCCATTAGCACAATTCTTGGGTCACCTTCAAGGTTTAGAACAGCATCTACATTTCCCATAACATCTGTTTCAATTTTATCTGCAATATTATTCAAATATTCTCGGTAAACAGATTGGGCTGGTTGTTCAAATCCGGTTGGACTTGGAGCATTTACCAATTTTTCTAGAAATTCTTCATTAATAATTCTAGGTTTTTTTTCAGTTTTCTCAACTTTTTCAGACATGGATGATAAAGATTTTTTTAATATTTGGTTTTTTTTAAATTTAAAATTCTCCTAACTGATTGACATTTGAAGGGTGAAGATAAGAATTAAGATTTAATGTATACTCTCGAATTAATCTTAAAGAATGTTGTAAATTTGGGCAATGTATTTACATCCCACAACAAAATGAAGAAAAATAAGGCTATCTTATATAATTTCCTTGATGAATTCTCGATATAAAAAACACATGAATACATACGGATCCATATGATCCCATAGGGATTTTTTTAATTTGATTAAGTTCCTTATACTATATAGGGCAGTTAAGATCACATGATCATAATCGTCAGTGGACTTTAGGATTCGAGATTTTAACACCCAACGGAGATATAGAATGATGTGGCATGAAATTGTATTTTCATTATGTGTAGGTGCTTTAGTTTCAGGATTTATTCTAACATTAATACTTTCCATAATGGCGGCTTCCAATTTTTCGAATCAAGAGGCTGGAGATAATGATATTTCTGAAAATTTTGACGAAGCTGGGGAATTTGGAACAGATAGTGCAGAATCTGACTTTGATGGGGATATCAACTCAGATATTGATGCTGGAGAAATTGATTATAATCCTGATTCAGATATAGACCTTGAAGTAGATACAGAGTTTGAAGTTGAAACTGACATTGATTCTGACTTTGAAATTGACGAAGATATTGATATTGGACCTTCTATTGAAAGTGACTTCTCTACTGGTGAAAGTGAATTTATAAATTTTGAAAATCAAACTCCAATGTCTTTAATTTTTTCCTTATATCTTCTATGGTTTGGGGTTATTGGAACTTCTACTTATGATCTTTTCTCAAATTCATGGATGTGGATCTGGGTGCTATTAATTTTAATTTGCCCAGTAGCCTTTGTTAAAACAGTAAGTAAATTTTGGAGAAAAATATCTAAAAACACTGCATATCGAGTGAGAGTAGGAAATCAATTATTAGGACGTGAAGCTATTGTCAAAATAGCCGTTTCTGCTGAGGGAGGGGTTGTATCTGTCAAATCTGCAAGTGCTGTTCAACAAATTGGAGTGAAATCACTACACGAATTATCTTGGTTCCATTCAGGAATGACGGTTTATATCTGTGAATATAAAGATAGGATGTACTTTGTTGATGACAATCCAGCAAGCGTGAAATTGAACTTATCTCATTATAGGAAACATAACAAAATAATCAGAATTTCTACATTGCAAAAATAAACTAATATTAATAAAAATAGTAATAAAAAAAATAAAAATAAAGAGAAAATAAAAAAATGATTTATGCTGAATTTAGTATGAGTGTGGCAGGGATAGTAATAATTATTGTCCTGTCAATAGTATTGATCGCAGTATTCTTTGCGAGCAGATACAGAAAGTTCAAAACGAATGAATATGTTATTCATTTAAGGAATGGTAAGGTTGCTTCATCTGGTAGGGGTGGAAAAATTATAAAATTACCTTTGATCGATGAAATTGTTGTAATTCCTACAACCACAAGGAAGACTTTGTTGAATTCTTCAGATAAAATTTTGTCCCGAGAATTTCAAGATGTAAAAATAAGCGCTATTCTCTATTGGCGTGTTTCAGAGCCAGAAATATCGTTTAATGCTGTAGTGTGGGATGCACGATCACCTGATTATGTCGAAAGAGTGCTTAGTACCGCAACTGAGGCAATAATTCGTACCACATGTGCCAGCTTAACGGTTGAAACCATTATTTGCGATCGAACTGAGATAATCAAAACGATAACAGATCAATTGTTAAACTTAACAAAAGATTGGGGAATCGTAATAGAGTCTCTGGAAATTATTGAAGTTCAAGTTTTAGATAAAGATCTGAAAGACAACATGGAAGCAGTTAAAAAAATTCAAGAACAACAACGCGCTCGATTAGCAAACGCTGATGCAAAAGAACTTTACAGATTAAGAGAAATCGATGTCAGCCGACAAGCAGAATTAGCCCAGAAAGAAATGGCGATTCAAATTCAACAGCGAGAGTTAATTCGTGTAGAAATTGAAGCTGAAGCTTACAAGAAAGCAACTCTCATCAGAGCAGAAGCTGATGCACAAGCTATAAAAATGAAAGTGCTCGCAGAAAAAGAAGCTGAAGCTACTGGAATTCGCTTAAAAATGACCGCCCAAGCGGAAGGTTTCCAAAAACAAATCGATGCGATTAATTCTGGTGATCAAAACTTCATTAGTTTGAAATTAATCGAAAAAATGCCAGAGATATATAAGAACATTTCTCCTGATAAGATGATTGTCATGGGTGAAGGAAACCAAAGTTTCAATAGTATCTTGGGGAGTATTCTTCCATTAATGCAAATTCTTCCTGAATTTAATTCCCAAATTAAGGGAGTAGCTAAGAAAACCGAAGATAAACTTAATAAGCAAATAAAAGAGAAAGGAGATTTTGAAGATTCAGAACTTGAAAACTTTCAAGACGTAATCCAGATAGAGACTCCAATTAACAGGCATGGTATAAAGGTAAAGAAATAAGATGGAAACTAGTCTATTATGTCATTATATCAAAGCGAGAGTATCTGAAGAATGTATTGCGAAAATGTTGAAAGAATTTAAAAATCAAGGGTAGAAATTAGTTTCAGTGATTTCAATTTCGGACCATAATATAAATGGCTATTTTTTTCAACGAACGAACTAATTTTTTATTATTTTTTAGAAATTTCTTATATTTTTTACAAAGTTTTAACACTTTCGACAAAAAGATTTATTAAGAACTTGTTAAATATTAAATAGGAATACTTATGAATAATTCCCAAGAAGATCAAAAATTTCTAAAAATTACCAATCAACTTACTGATTTTGCCTTTATCCTAATATTTTTGATTGCACTTCCCGGAATAATTGGAGTAATTTCGGCTGGGATCACTCTATTATTTGTAGAAGAAGTGTTTTTGATGGGGGAATTTACTCTTGGGACTTTTCTAGCTGGAATCACATTTTCACTCCCAATTTTTTATTTGCTCTTCTTAAAAACACGGAAAAAGAAGATATGGTATGAAATCATACCAATGAGTTATAAAAAAGAACTTGGGATTGGTAGTTTAATCATTTATGGGCCGACTTTTCTAACATCCTTGGTTTTTTATCTCTTTTCGTTGGTGTTGGATTATTCCAGTTTTGCATTTCAATTCCAGTTTTTTATTCTGGTAATAATTCCCTTAGAATCTTTGTTTTTCTGCAGGTTTTTTAAAGTTCTATTTCCAATAAAAGAATCTGAAGAAAATACAGAAAAAATTCCTGAAATAATAACAAAGCACAATGAGCAATCTCTTCAAAAAATAATTTTTAAACCATTATTAATTAAAGTTATTTTTGATATTATCTGCTTGCTCTTATCCAATTCAGTAATTATTTTAATTATAATGAATGCAATCGGTCTCATTCTGTATTTTGCAATCAAAGAACTAATTTTTAAGTTAAGTAAGTTAAAATCCCGTTTATCTGAATTTAAATTAATTCTAAATCTAAAAATCATTGGATATGTATTGATTACTCAAAGTTTAATTCAATTTTGGATATGTTCCTTCCAATCTAACTTTAATTTGGCTCTTTACATTGTAATTACTGCCCTATTAACAATAAAAATATTATTTATCATATTTCAACAATCCAGTAAATATCTTTTTAGAAATTTTCAAATTCGCGTTAAATGGTTCATTGGATTCATAATTAATGATATAATAACCATTGCTATCAATATTTCATGTATAATATATGTATTAGTAGAAGATTTTCCTCTTTTTTCTTTATTGCTGCTAGGTATAGTTTTTCTGGTAGAAAATCTTATAGAAAGACACTATCATCTTACATACCAATTACTTTCTAATACTTATATAATAATTCAATTACTAGCATTTTATGCAGTTTTATCTTTTCTAATAATTTCACTCTCGCTTTATTTCCAAATACTTCTCTTCTCAGTTTTAACAATTTCTATCCCTATTATATTGTATGAAATTAAGGGGATTTCAAAAAAAAATCAAATACTTATTCAAAATTTATTATATATCATTATTTTCTATGAAATTGGGATTTATTTTGCAGCGAGTACAACCGCAAATAAATTATTTATTACTGATTCTCTTATTTTTAATTATATCTTCTTTATTTCACTTAGTTCTCTTAGTTCGCTTTATCGTCTTAATTTTATAAATTTTAAGGGTTCTGAGACAAAAATATTTTCACAATGTGTTCTAGTTTTTCTATTTATTAGCTTCTTTGGAATTTTTCAATTAATTGCGGGTGGTTTAATTGGAACTTCGGTTTATTATATTGAATCTTTAGTTAATAGTAATTCATTAATTTCATTATTTTCCCCAACTGGTTTTCTTTCAAGTTCTTCAGAATTCATTATAAGTATATATCAAAAAATTGGAGAAACCGCCTTAAATTCGACATTTATTGTTAAGTCCACAAACGGAATAGCGAGTATATGGAACATTGGAGTTTCAGGTCTTATATCCTTAGTAGGTTATAATATAATTATTAAATTGCATGAGAATTTTAAAGTTCTTTCATCATATGTTTTAAAATTTAATAAAATTTTCAATCGCAGTCTGTTTGGATTGTTAGGTTGTATGTGCATTTTGGTTATTTTCCAATCAATTTCTGGAATTTTTTTAGCCTTAATATTCGCTACTTATTTTAGTGCTTACATTTATGATTCTATCTATGATTTTAGGGAAGAAATCCAAAAATCTTCAAAGAAATCCAAATTACAAGTGAAAAGAATTCTGTTTATTGTAAATTCAATCGAATCTTTAGCATTATTTTTCTTTATCGGAATGGAATTTCTAAATTTAAATTTTACATTATCATTAACAATTGCTTTGTTTGCACTTCTTCTTTATATTAATCTGGTTCCTGCTTTAAAATCAATATTAAATCGCACTTATAATGAGAAAAATGTATTGAATCTCTTAAATGCATCCATTTTATTCTTAATTGGGATATTTTTAATACCGTCAATCAATTTCTTGTTGTTAAACTATTATGATCCAAATCTTGAGGTTGGCATTCTAAATTGGATTTTAATTTCTTTTATTTTAATTTCATTCTTCTCGATTTTGTCTTTAAAACAATTAAACTTAGGAAATTATGTTAAAGGAAAAATTTATGAACTTTCAAAGATGATAGTGCAACTAATTTTTTGGTTCATGGCTTCTGGATTATTAATTTTTAACATTTTCATATTTTCTTATGAAATCTTATTATTTATATCAATTAACTTAATTATTTTATCATTTATATTTAAATACAATTGCAATTTAAATCTAAATAACAAATATCGTGAAATCTATTTAACATGGAAATACATGATGAGTATTACATGGGAATTAGGATTTATTACTTTGATTTCTCTTATTATTTTCACCTTTGATGATATTTTTGGTGGGTTTGGTACTTTAGCTTTCTCTATCTTATCAGGATTATTGATTTTAGGGATTATAACATATAGGAATATTAAACAATATATTTTCATTTATCCTGCAAAAAATGAACAAATTATAAAATTACTTGATTTTATTTATTTATTCAATTTAGTTATTTCAATTGGAGTTTTTTATACTTTCTTCAATATTTTCTCTTTTGTACCCCTTATGTTCCCATTCTCTTTAATTTTGACACCCATCTTTACAGGAATTATTATCCACATGTCAAAAATAGTTAAAAAATACCTTCCTGATAAAATCACTGTTTTTATTGATGTTTTATTATTACTCGCAATATCTACTTCCGGAATAATCTCAGTTCATTCTTTATTTGAAAGTTATTTAAATGTTCAACTTATATTTGATTATTCTATATTATTTTCCCTTGGAATTGTTATAATTGCTCTAGCAACATTACTTCTAATTGCTTTTTATTTAGAAAAGAGAAAAATCATAAATACTCTCTCATGGAATTATATAAATTATGGAATAATTCAATTGGAAATATTAGTTAGTTTTTCTTTCATTATGTATTCTGAATTTAAATGGATTATTAATAATTTAAATTCAGAATGGATTCAACTTTCCACTCCAATCATGTATTTATTTATTGGAGGTATGATATTAGGTCTTTCCCTAATATATAAACTATTTTTGGGATTAAAATATTTAGAAGAACATCCTAAGTTAACTTTACTAGTTATAATTCAAAAAAATATTACTAGAATCATAGGCGTTACAATCATTTCAATCTCTCCAATTATTTTCTTCAATTTTGAATTAATAGGTTATTCAATTGCATTCTTTTTAACAACTTTTGGTCTTGTTTTCAGCTTTAATGAATTTAAAAATGCTTCACCAGATTCTCGAATTTTAAACATTATCACTGAATTCCTCTCAATTCTTAACATCTGCTCAATTTTACTCCTAATCTATTCAATAAGTCCCTATTTTATTGGACTCTCAATTTCAGAATCAATAATTATTTCTTTTATCACTTTTTGGATATTTCTCTATATTCTTCCATTGCTTAAGAAATATATTTCGACTAATACACAACACCTCCTAAACGCAATATTTATGCCAATTTTTGCTATTTTAGTTGATATTTCTATACATATGGAATTTTTGGAATATGATATTAATTTAATACAAGATTATACTTTAGTTACTATCCTTATCGGATTATTGCCATTGCTTGTGTCATTTTTATTCTCAATCAATCAATTAAAAAAAGGAAAATATCTCAAAGATAAATTCCATAAAAATATTCATTTTGTCTTTAATTCGGGAATTTATTATGATTTATATGCAATAATTGTATCTATAATGTTAATATACGCAATATCTCCGGAATCTCTTAATTCTTTTATAATTTCACTTAATTTATTATGGCCATTATTAGGATTATTTTTAGCTTTTAAAGTAATTGA
>JAUWPK010000012.1 GCA_030611625.1 Promethearchaeum sp.
TATTGCCTATTCCGATAATTGAATAATGGAGTTAAATGTGTGTTTTCAAAAGATTTTCTTAAAATAAGATAAGATTCTGAAAAAATTTTGTTAAGATTCATTTTTATTTCTATTGATTTTGTATAAATATAATTTACTAAATCTGGATGGAAAAATGTAATATGCCCTAGATAACACCTTTTTGAATTGAAATGGTGTTGGATTAATAATAAATATGATTTTTGGTCATTTGGAAGATTTTTTTTAAACCACTCATAAGAATTTAAATTTATTTTTGGTAAATCATAATTGCTTTCTAATTTATCCCGAATAGGTTTATCTTCTGAAAATGAATCAAAAATATCCATTAGATTCTTATTTTCTCCTAAAAAGGTAGTAGATGTTAGATATGGAAAAGAATTATAGTTATTCTCAATACTCTGTAGAATTTCTGAGAAGTAAAATAAATCTCTTATATCTTTAATATTCTGAATAATATTTACAAAAATTTTTTCACAATCGGGTTTATACTCTTTGAATTGTTCTAAAATATCTTCAACGATTTTAACTTTAGGATATAGTGATTTTTCAGAGTTTTCTCCGCAATATTCATGCAAATATCCTTTTTTTGTTGGAACATACTCCAATGGTTGAATTTTTTTAATTTCGTAATTTTTATTTTTGAAACTTTCTAAAATCTGTTGAATGAGTTTGGATGGTTTATTTGAAAATCTACTAACATTCAAAGTAATATTTTCAAATGATCTGGCGATACAAAATTTACCTCCTTCATCAAAATGTAAATTTGGGAAATTTTCGATAAAACCTAAATAATATTTTAATTGCAAAAGAATTTTTTTATCCAGAATTCAACACCTAATAATTTTTATTTTTTTAACCCTAATAATCATTTTATGGATTTAGTTAAATGGAGACAAGGATTTGATTTATGTTTGAATAATGCAATTCGAGCCCGACTGGATGAATGCGGGGAAGATGCGTCATAATTAATCTGAGAATCCAATCTAATTTAAAAAATAGCAATGTTACGTAATTTGGATTTTGTCATGTAATTTCAGTAGGGTATTAAGAAGTGAATTATTATTATTTTTATAAAAAAATGAAGTTTATATTTACTTTATAAACACTAAATTCTTCAAAAATATGTTTTTATAGATAAAGCACCTTATGAAAGTTATCAAACTAAAAGGTTTTTTTATGATTAAAAAATATTCCCCCATCCATCCGGAAACAAATAATCAACATGAAGAAATTGTAAAATGGCTTGAAAATCATCCAAATTACTCAAACACAAGTGTTTTCATAGAATTCATAATTCAGATATATCCTTATAGAAATACTGATCTCGTTATTTTTCTCCCAAACTCGATCTTTGTTTTAGAATTAAAACGACATGATTTCACAAAAACTTCATCAGATGGTGAATGGGAATATTGGGATTCCCATAAGAGTATGATAAAACCATATACGAAAAATTTTCACGGAAAACCAGAAAATCCTTATCAACAGGCAACCGATACAGCAAGAAATCTTACAAATTTCATTAAAAAAAAGAGATTTAAGATTACAAAGAATAAAAAAATGCTAGATTTTTTTATTTCGAAAGATTTTCGAATTTATCCCGTAGTTTATATTAATGAAAGTTGTGAAATAACTACAGAAAATTTTCGAAAACATAACTGGTGTCAAATATGTGTTGGAACCAAAGATTTAGATCGTATTCTTTCTCGAACATGGGAGAATTTTGAATCTAAAAATATTTCTTTCACTTCTGAAATGATTGAAATCCTTGCAGAAGAATTAGATATATCTGATCTAAAATTTACAAAAAAAGGAGTACAAAACCAAACTTTGATCTCAATTTTAGATTATATGGTAAAATATCATCCACAATGGACGAATGAAGATCAAATCAAACAAGATGTATTTGCTTCTGGAGAGAAACGTATAGACCAAATACGAAAAGCTTTAAGAATTGGTAGAAGATATCAAATGATAAAACGTGGAAAAAATTATTTTAAATTAGATAAATTTGTTATATTACTCAATGATAATGGCTATCCCATTAACACAATTTATTCTCATTGGCCAAAAATCTTACGTTTAAGTGATTTTCAGCGCAATGATCCTACAATTTTTAAATTATATGTTAGTGAACAAATCCAACCAAAATTATTTCAATTAAATCAACCAATTGATATTAGTGGGATATATGATTTAGTCCCGGGAATGTTACTGATTTATTCTCTTGATAAATTATTAGAAATAAATAACAATACTTCTCCAAAATATTTTCGAGAAGAAGGGCTTTTATGGATTGATATTAAAAATCATTATTATTTGGATTTCTTCGATGAGCAAGAAACGAATTTAATTTCAGAATTTTGCACAGATATACAATTTAAACAAAAAATACTTATTATAGGGAAAGCATCCACAGGAAAAACTGCTTTTATTCGAATCCTAGGGTATCATTTACTTCTTCAAGAATATCCTGTATTATTACTAGCTCCCACGGATTTAGATAATGAATTAATTAAAACTTTTCTTGATTATGATGAATCCTCAAAAAATCAAAATTCCCGCAAAATTGTGATAATTATCGAAAATATTCACACAGCAAGTGCAGAAGAACTTAATTTTTTGGAAGTTTTATTGAAACCTTTAAAGAAATTGATAATTGTTCTGACCAGTAGAAAATCAGAAATTCTAATTAATAAAAAAAATATTTTAACTCCATTTTCAAAGGAGGATGGTTTTCATGTTATTAATTTGGATAGTCCTACTCTTCTCTATAAACGAAATAAATCTTTAATTGAAAGAATTTTACTTCATCACCTTCCTTCTATTGAATCAGCTAAGATGATAGAATTTAGGGAGATTTTAATGAAAAGAACAAATAATGTGTGGCCTCTATTAAGATTTGAACTCCAACTATTACTAAACTCAATCTCTCAAAAAACTATTAAAAAACTACTAGAAGATCAAGATTATCATGAAAGTGAATTCAAAAACATTTTTATGCAATATATTTCTGATAGAATTCAAAAATATTACGATAGCAAAATCAAAGGCTTATTTGTACATAAAATACGAGAAATTGAATTTTTATTACATGTTTTTGCTTTTCTTGAAATTCCCTTACGACAAGATTTGTTTCAAGGTATTATAAAATTGGAAGATAACCAAATTTATCTTTTATTTCAATTTTGGGAAGAATCAGGCATAACTATTAAGACAGATGAAGAATTAGTATCAATCCATCCTCTTTTTGCTAAAAAATATCTAGAAATCATACATTCATCTTCTTCAGCTTGGGATACTGTTGAACGTGATCTCAAATATAAATTACAAGATCAAGAAGGGAATTCATTAATTGATAAGATTAGACAAAAACTAATGAAAATTGATCCAAGTTTGCTTAATACTATAATCACTGATGATTTCCCATTATCAGCGGTTGATTTTTCCATGATCTCTGATGAGGAACTATTAGCCTATGCTTCTAAATTATCTTTGGATGATTTTGTTGAGTTAATTAATCAAATGCGCTATTCATACAGATATTCCTACAAGAAATTTCGAAAATTATGGACTAATCTGACCATTCCAGTTCTTAAAGAAAAAATCTTGAATTCAAATCATCTATTCAGTGCCATCAGATTTTTAGATTTAATCTTTGAAACTAAATGGTCTGGTTTTGAAATTCTACTTGAAGAATTTTTACCTGATTTCTTTTTATTTAATTTCGATTCTAATTGTGGACAAATAAGAGATATTTTACCCGATTTAGAAAAATGGAATTATTCTCGAAGAATTATTGTTGAAATTAAGAATATTCTACGAAATTTTGACAAAGACTCTTCCCTCCATGGTTTTTCATCAAATTCATCTTACCCTAGTTTTGAGATCGTTGACGGATTAGATGCGCAAAGAGTTTTAAATATTATCCAAGAGAATGATTGGATTAATTTTCGTGGTTTCTTAATATTTTTAACCGACTCTCAAAGAAAATTTAAACAAAAATCAATTTTATTAAAAAAACTAATTACGATTGTTATGGAAGATCATTTGGTTTATTATCCAATATCAACATTTTATACAATACTCGGAACTGTTGATTATTATAATCTATTAGAAAAGTCTCAAATTAAGAAAATAATTAATAAATGGGATTACGAATTATTACATTCAAAATTTCTCAATTTAGAACCTGGATGGTTTAGATCTTTAATTTCAATTTTTTCTAAATGGAATCTCCCGAAAATTTCATCCTTTATTCAGGATTTTTCCCTATCAGAAATTACTAAAATTTGGACAAATCCAACTCCAGAAAATGAAGAATCTGAATATTTAATCGATTTTTTGAGAGTGTTAAGAGAAATTCAATGGCCTCATCTCTCAGATTTTATTGATTGGTTCGGATTGGAATTTCATCTTAAAAATACACAAATAGAAACCATTTCAGGTTATATGAATAATGACTGGTTAATATTTTTACTTGATTCACAATGGAATTCCCAAAAAGAATTTATTCAGCAATTTGATTTCTTAAATTGGGCATCTCACCAAGAAATTCATTCATTTAAATATTTCAGAGATAATATCATCTCTAAAAATATTCCCCATGAACCTGATATTATGCAAATATTTCTTGAAAAGGCAATGAACTCTTCTTATTATTCTCAAGATTTTGAAGAAATATTAGATTATTGTGAGGCAAATCAATGGAATTGGAAAGAATGGATTCAGATAACCCAAGTTGAAGATATTGCTAATAAAAATTTGCA
Organism: Promethearchaeum sp.; assembly: GCA_030611625.1. Classification (GTDB taxonomy): domain Archaea; phylum Asgardarchaeota; class Lokiarchaeia; order Sigyniarchaeales; family Promethearchaeaceae; genus Promethearchaeum. The sequence goes on from JAUWPK010000012.1 coordinate 4,791, forward strand.
CCAAGGAAAACAATTAATAGAATTTCTAAAGGACCATGGATGGGATATACCAGCAAATCTTACAGAGCATGTTATAACTAAGGAAATCTTGCGAAAGGAAAATCATGTAAAAAGACTTTCACATATCGAAAAAGCTCATCATTATATTATGGAAAATAATTTTACTCTTGCTATTGGAATTTTAGAAGAAGTAAGAGATTTTATCAATAGTGAACATGACTTTACTGAATTTCAATCATTCATGGCTCAGGTTCAAAAATTAGATCAAGATCATCAATCCCATTTGCTAAAGGATTTATTACCCAATATATTCCAAGTTAACTTAAAGCAAGGTTTTAATTCAATTACTAAAATAATTGTCTCTATTCGTGAATTAGATGATTTAATGTATCCTCACATTATAGATATGATAGTAAATGTATTTTTTCAGGTTTCTGAAGTATATTCTCAAGAGTTTTGGAAAAAACTCCATACCCATAAACTTCTAAATAAATATAAAGCGGAAATTTGGAAGAAATTGTGGGATCTTGGTGATTATACTACTTTATCTGAATTACCTCTGGTATTTAATGAAGTAATTATTTTAAATAAAGAAAAGATTATTCCTAAACTAAATGAAATGCTTGCTGATATGTTTTTATGGGATCTTTATTTTAAGTGTGTCATTAAAGAAGAAAGAGATACTAATTATAATTGGAAAAAGATCCTTCAACAAATCTTTAGCGAATTTTCTACTCTTGATCCCTTAATTAATCTTTTTAATATATTTCCTCATCAAACTCAGAAGATTTTACCTGAATTTTTGGAATTTAATGAAATAAAAATTCGAGAAATAATTTTACAGACCTCAAGTATTATTATTTTTAAAATATTGAACCATTATGAAATCAACAATTCTAATTTTAGTTCTTCATTAACGAATTTAATAGCTTTACTTACAGTAAAACAATGGGAATTAAAATTAAATGAACTTGATGTGAAATTCCATGAAATTTTTCTTATTATTATTCGAAAGCAATATCCAGATTTCCTCCCTTCTATCGTAGGAATCGAAGATACATTATGGGATATTTAATTGAATATGAAGAATTTTTTTAATTAATCGTTTTTAAAACCAAGAGAAAATGACATAAACACTTTAATAGAAATTTTTAGATTAAAAATTTGATTTGAAAAGTAGAACAAACTTGAAGAAAAGCATATTTTCATCTTTATTTTAAATATAATAATCTTAAAAAAAAAAACCAAAAACAAATCTTGAATAACCTAATAATGAAGTAATAAAATAAAAAAAAGCATAATTTTTAATACATTTTTGATCTACTTACATCAATGTCTGTTTTTAAAAGACTACTTAATGGGATAAATAACTTGATATCGGAGCCCTTCAAAGTTTATTCACAATTTTTGGTAGCAATATTTAGATTAACTTCTGAAATTATGGAAGAAATGATTGGATCTCAAGAAAAAAAGGATTTAAAGACGCTTATTGATAATATTTTTCAAATGAAAGAAGAAGATCAGGTTGAAATTTTTAATATTTTGTTAGAATCTGTTAAAAATAAATTTATAAGAAATTTGGATATTAGAAAGATTGTAAAAGATAATTTTGGTAATTTAACCATTGAATTTAAACCAAAAATTTCATTTTTTTCCCAAATAATCCCATTTAGGACCACCCCAATCCCAAAAAGGCAAGAATTTTGTGAAGAATTAATAAGAAGAAAGAAAATGATATTTAGGGAAGAATCTATCTCTAACAAGATTGAATTTGATAAAATAGATGCCGCTATCCAACTAAAAATTAAAGAAATCACAGATTTCAATTCAGACAAGGAGTTCTTTAATTGGTTGATTCCTTCTAAAGAAAGGAATGAAATTCTAACAAAAACTTTGGAAAACTATGAAACCAATAAAGAACTTTCAAATAAGATTGAAAAAGAAATGAAAGATAAATTAAAAGATGCATTTTTGAGTGATTTTCTGATTGGAGGCCTTATGATTTCTGGTCTATTCCTACTTATTGATAGTTTTTCTTTCTCGGTTATAATAACTCGGTATATTGGTATTTCGTTGATGGTTTTATCAATAATATTATATTATGTATTTTTTAAGTTTAAGCTATGGCGATCTTTTAAAAGAGTAAATATTAATGATTTAGTCCAAAATTCTTTCACAAAATGAAATATATAAGATTTACGTTCACTTTCATAAATGAATGTTGCACCTTTCTCGAATTAAATCCTTGCATTTTTGTGCCGCAGAAATCAATGATGTTATAATTTCTATTTATTCAGATTTTTAAATTTTAATCGGGTGTTGGAGATCTTTATAATATCAAATTTCATATAATTATATCTATAAATGTTTGAAAGAATATCTAATTGTGATGAAAGAAGAAAAAAAGATCATAAATCATACTATAGAAATAAGCAAAGATGATCCATTTGTTAGAAAAACTCTTTTAGAATTTTATAAATACAGATGTTTTTATTGTAAAAAAGAAGTAAATCGAAGTAATTTACAAGTTGATCATATCATTTCTCAGAAAACTAAACCAGATGAAGTTGAAAGGCTTATAAAAATAGTTGAATTACCTCTAGATTTTAAATTGGATTCGTTTTATAATCTTGTTCCATCTGATAAAATCTGCAATATCAGAAAAGGTTCCACAAATTTTCCTGATGGAACAAACATTTTTTATTTTTCTCAAATAAAAAAAAATTACTCCAAAATTATTCAATTATATGATAGAATCCAGAAACGTGATTATCTTTACGAACTCCAAACTATAAAGGAATGTCTTTCAAAAAGCCCCTCGTCAATTGCTGATGTTCTAGATGTATTAACTGATATTACTCCAACTAAATTTCAAAAACAAAAAATATTAGACATAAAACAGCAGTTTAATATTTCTCCATCTTTTTCGGATTTTCAAAATCAACAATTATTAATTTTCTTTGAAACCTTTCACACTATCGCTGATCAAATATCGACTTTTAATTTGATTTATTCTTATTACCCCAATTGGTTTTATTATTATAATCTCGGTCTATTAATTAATGTTAGAAAAACAACCAATACGTCCCTAGAATACAGAACTATTATTGTCTCCAAAGATACCAAAAATTATGTTCGGGAATTACAACATAACTTACTTTTTTATCCCAATATACCTGGTTGGTATTGGGATCATACAAATTATCACATGGTAAATAATCATCTATTTCAAAATCCAAAGAAATTTGCTCAAACTTTAGGAATTGAATATTTTTCAGAATTAATTTCAAAAAATTTGATTTTTGAGACCACTAATGAAAATTTTTATCGAGAATATATTTTCAACTTCATAGACGAATTTTCCGATTGCCTAGGGGTAGAAAAAAAGAATGAATATGAAATTAATGAATTAATTGAGGCATATTTTGTTTATTTTCCTTATTGGATTGATATTGCAATAAATTTTCCCGCGAATTCTCAAATAGTAACAAATATGATTGAACGTAATGGATTTATTGAATTAAATATGTTACTACCATTTTTAAGTCCAAAAAAAGAAGAAATTCACCAGAAAATTTTAGAACATATTAAAAATGACATTAAATTAGCACCAAATGATTTGAGAAAAGCCATAGGTTGCGATCAAATCCCAATTGGCTTATTTCCTAAAGCATTAGCCCTTTTTAGAAAGAAAAACATCCTTAAAGTTCAACGTGTTTTCCGCCCCGAGAATCTAAAATTAGTAGAAGGGAAAAAGGGGTATACATCCTGGGATTGTTTTGTTTTAGATGATATAAAAGAAAATATTAATATTTTTATAGATGAGTTTTTTAAAATATACGAGGAAATTATCAATAAATTCTTCCCAACACTAATGGACAAACTTTCAATTTTTCATAAGAAAAAATATATTATTCAAATTGTAGAAGAAAAAAAAACTATATCCAATCTTCATGATCCTCCTTATTTTATTCAAATTTTTGAATTTGAAACCGAAGATCTACCATTTCTTCAATATAAAATATTTTCCCAACCGATAATTATTATTGAAAAACCTCATTCTTATAGACCAATAAATAACATAGAATATGAAAATAAAAAATATAATTGTAAATACTGGGGGAAAAATATCGATTTCTTATTTGATCCATTATCATGGTATAACGAACTTTGGAAATGTCTATCGAAGAAATTAGAAAAAGTTATGCAGGATGATTTTGACGAATTTAAAAATATCTTACATCATGTTCAAAATCAAATGAAATATATTAAGAAGTCTTAAAATCAAAAAAAATTCTCTGATATCTTGGTTTCAATATCATTCGCAAAACTTAAGTGTGTGAAATAAGATAATATGAATAAAGGTGAGAGATCTCGGGTGGAGAAAAACATTGAAGAAGGGAATTTTGAATGTATTTTTGACAATATGAAGACACTCTTACAAAAACTCAATGAACTAAATTTGAACACTGAAGATTGGTTTTCTCGTGATTTAATTAAGAAGTTCAATTTGGAGCTCAATTCTTTATATTTGTCCTTTGAAAATGGTAAAGATACTCTATTATTTTTTCAATGTAATTCTATCCTTTCGGACCTTCTAAAGGAATTTGATGAAAATTTAACCCCTTTCATTACGTTAGATATATTTGATAAGATGATACCCCTTTTAAGAAAAGATGATGTAATTTCCCAAATTACTCGTCTTAAACAAGATATTAAAAGAAATCATGATCCATATGCTGAATTTAAACCAACTCTTGAGAATATTGAGCAAGATAAGGAATTTATAAAGAAAAAGTCCACAGATCTCATAAAATTAACCTCCCCCAAATCTTTAACTCGCGGAAAAAAGGAAATTTCAGACATAACCAATAGTAATCAGGAAGAATTTAAGGAATTTCTATATAAATCGAATAGAAGTGACCAATATATTAAGGATATTTTGGCTAAAATCAGCCAAGCTTATGAATTATTCGATAGCTTTGGACTATTTTTACTTCTATTCTTAAGGCTAAACAAGAAATTAAAATATAGCAAGTATAAACGGGCTTTCCTAAATAGGAAAAAATTAAAATTCAATCAGATCTATTCAGGAAAAAATACCCGATTCAACCAGAATTTGTTACTTCGTAAATTGTTGATTGAAAAATTTTCTGAAAATTGTTCTATAATTCAAATTTTGGACTGGGTTTTCGCTTCCGATGGAATTCGGGGATTACGTAATCTATACGTCCACTCACTTTCAGATCCAATGCGCATTCGAATTTTTAAAAAAAAAATCGAAGTCAACTTTACAGGAAAGTCCCCGTTTAAAGAAAACTCAAAAAAATTTGACTTAAAAACTCTTTTTCTCTATTCTCGAGAGGTGCGCCATCTTATTGGGATTGTTATGTTTAAAGTATTATCTGTCGAATTGACAGGGCTCTTCGAGAGATTTAAGAATTTAGAGGAACATCCTGAAGAATTAGATAAATTTTTAAAGGCATTGGGAAGTTAATTTCTATTCATTCAGATTTTAGCTCGCCTCTTAATCCGTTCAAAATCCCTTTCCAATTCATCTAATTGTTTCTGCTGTTCAATCAAAGCGGATAAAAAAAGCGATTCAGAAATAAACATCCTCGCTGAAAGTGATCCTGCATCGCTGTGCATTCTCGCATAAAGCATTATATTATCAAAAGATTTGCGATCTCTTGGGTTTAGTACATCCCGATATAGTTTTAAACTGCTTATTTCTTTTTCGAGTGCATATCTGTATGATGGTATGGTTCTTCCCATATTTTCATATTACCAAGATATGAATTTTAAGCAAGTGCGGAAGAGAATTTTCTAGAGAATCACTATTTCAAGAAAAAAAAATGAATCTTCAATCTATTCTAGGACGTCTACTGGATCTCCTCCTGAGATTGGTTCAAAATAAACAGATTCAGGGCTTATATCTAAACCAATCCATTGCTCCGGTGTCACACATATTACATCGCAAAAGTGTAAGCATAACTTTAAAAATGAAAAAGAAAAAATTCTTTCTATGGGAATTTGTCCATATTGTAATGCTGAAGTCCATTTAGCCGATTTTTTTGTGAAAGACTTAGGGAAAAAAATTTCAAGAAAAAGATTATTTAAAAAACAATTTGTCGGGGAAGGAGAAATGTCTTTGAGTGGTCATGGGTTAAGAATGTATACTTGTCCACATTGTAACAAAATTCTTGGTTTTTCCGAATATTATCGATGAGCTTAATGAAATCATCATAGAATGCAAATAAATCAATAACTTGATGTTTAAAAGAATCTTTAATTTCTTTAACTATCCAGAGGAATAAAGAAAAAAAGGATAGGGCCTGTGACATTCAAATGCGTTTTGGAATTATATCTGGGGTAGGAAATGCTAATGGTAGAATCTCCAAAATCTCTCATATTATTATTATGTCAGATGGATCTACCAGAACCTATACAATTGATACTAATCGCTTTTGGGCTGCTTATCGGAGTCTCGGAAATGTAAGGTTTACGGATGAAATTTTTGAAAAATCTTCTCATAAAAACTAAATTCAAAGTCTGTAATGCTTGTGTGGTAGATATCATACCATCTTTCTTTATCAAAATAATGATCATCTTTATTACCAAAAGATATTGATATCATAGAGATTTCAACTCCCTTTATTGTTTTAGGTTTTCGCTCCAGTGGTATATGATGTTCATGGGATCCAATTGGATACCGTCCCCCCCATTCCGAATAGAAGGAAAGCATTTTTAGATAATTTTCTTCAATAGTCTTAAGATTAATATTACAATCTTCACATAATTTAGGTAAATTATGTCCCCCCTTAATTTTAAAACGATTTTTGTCTTCTGGTAGATATTTTTCTGGATTTTGGAATATTAATATTCCTTTCAATAAATTTTCTAAACTATAACCCATCAACATTCTTTGGGTCTGAAATGTAAAATGGCTTTTATCATAGAATTTTGAAAGATCAGGTGGTAAATTTATTTCCTTAGAAATAACCAAATGTTGTAAGATATGATATTGTCTGAAAATTTCTATAGTAGATTTCAATTCAAGTGCTTTTTGTATCCATGTTTCAGTCTTTAGAGCACTTGCTCGAAAATTCATCCAATTTTCTTTCGAATTTAAAAATTTGTCCATTATCATTTAATCATAGTTTGTTAAGATATATTAATAGGGACTTCAAAAAGCATATTCATTTACAATCAAATTTGAATAAAATAGTATCTTGAATTTTTATATCTTTGTACTTGACATTTTAGATATTTAAAAAATTCGCAATATTATTCTTATTTGAATAAATTACAAAAGTATCTGCTTGTTCGAAAATCTTCTGATTCAATTTTTCTACATTAACATTGAATGCTAATGTATACAGTTCATTTTCCATCTTTTGGGCTTCTTCCTCATTCTTAGAATTTGAAAATATAATAAATTCATTGAAGGAAATTGGAATAATATTAAAATTTCCAAAGCGATGCGAAAAATTGACAAGTGGATTATCTGAAGTTAGCAAAGGATTATTTGTTTCCAATATTCCATAATTTTTTACTCCTTTTTTCATATACGATTGAATTCCTTGTAGTGTGAACCAATCATAAGGAATTTTTGAATTAATTTCATTTTCTTTCTTTCTATTTGGATCATTGTTCCATATTTTTTCGCAAAACTTCTGATATGCAGAACTTCTACATAAAAAATTACCTAAAACACATAAAATAATGTGTTCAAAATGAATCCCATTAATCTTTTCAGTATATCGATTGTTTTTAATTGCTTCCTTGATCAAATTATAATGTTTTTCGTATATATTCAAATATTTTTCCATTTCAGGTGAATAGAAATTGTTTCTAATACCAATTTTATCAACGGGTAAATGTTGATGAATTTCTTCTTTTTTATTATAACAGTGAACCAATGTTTTTCTTCCGCGTTTTGAGTCATTTGAGAAATGTTTAAGATAGGTTGTAGGAATATGTACATGGGACATTATTTTCAATTTGAATAATTCTATACATTTACAAGCGATTCTAAAAATATATTGATTCCTATTAGCGAGTAAATATTTTTGATATGTTACTGGTCATTATACTCACGAATTTCAGTTTTCATTTGTTGTCGGCACATTATTCTAGTGAAAACTGCTATAATAAACGATCCAAATTTTAAGAAATCGGGACCGGCTGTAAAATAGAAAATCAGGATTAGAATTGATCCAATTTTTCGCATATGAATCTTCTTTTTTGATATTTGAAAAACATTTATATGAAAAAATGATAATTGTAAAATACAAAGTGGATTATTGTGAATAAAAATGAAATCGTTAATATCGAACCTGCAGATAGAAGTTGCTATATTTGTGGGAGATCTGTAGAAGAATATAAGAGATATTTCAAATATTCATCGATTCAAGATTCGTTTGACAAAGAAAACTCTGATTTAATTTCTGTGTTAAATGCTGAAAACCAAGAATATTTTTCCCAATTTGTGGATAATTATGGAAATAAATATTTTACGTTTTATGAGAGTCTGATGAAATTGCCCGAAGGAGTGGATGAATTAAGTCTTGAGGAATTTAGATCCAAACCACCAGCGTTATTGAAACTTTTCCCTGAAATCACATCTTTCGATCCAGATTTATTAAGATATTGGGGCATGGGTCGGATGAAACCAAAAAGAGGGGGATCTACAATTGGAGATTTCAAAGAATATTATTCTCAAATTTATAATGATTTAAAGAATAAACGAATTAACAGGGATATAATTAACACAATCTCATATCATATAAATGAGAATGAAACCACACCTCCCCCATACTTATCTGCATTAATGACTAATTACCGCAAGGTAGAAAAATCATCTAAACGTAAATTACCCGAAATCTCTTTTGCACAAAAAAATTTCTCATTTGATACCGTAAACCAACTAAAAATTTCTTATAATTATTATTTATGTCCAATATGCCGTAAAATCACCAAGGAATTTTGATCTAAAAGTCACTATCAGAAATTGATGGGAATAATATAGATTTTGTAAAAAGAGAAAGAATTTGGAGCCTTAAAACAGATGAATTTGAAGAGAGATAACCTTGATAAGATAGTATACATTACGAAAACGGGCAAATATTACCATAAAGAAAGATGTGGTCATTTAAGGAAGAGTAAAATCCCAATTAAGTTATCTGAAGCGTTAAATCGCGGATATGAACAATGCCCATATCATCGTCAGAGTGATGGATGGCCATTTCTGATAGCTTTTCTGATGATGTTTTTTGCCATATTAATTGGGATATTATCATCATAAGAAATATTTTAAAACTGTTGCAAATTTCTTTATAGGATTGATTATATTCATCTTCAAATATTTGATTGTATTGTTCAATTTCTTGACTGTAAAAATCTATAATTTCCACCCATTTTCCTCGTGAATTCTTCTTAAAATCAAAGGAAATTGTCTTTTTATCATAGACATAGATCGGATCTCTATTATTTGGATGAGCTCCTTGTTTCACTCGAAAATGTTTCAAATATACAGCTGGTGCCTTCACATGACTTCTTACCATTTTAACACTACCTTAAATCGTTTCCTTTTTTTTCTTGAAGTTCTTTTAGGATATACATTTAGAATACTAAAATTCTTATATATTCTGTAAAAAATTAATTAGATTACCACTAACTCTTAGTTTTGTTATATAATTTCATAGAATTTTTTGTTTCTTAGAGATTATATATGCTAAATTCTTATCTAAATTTGCTTGTATAAGAGCTTCTCTTTCAGAGAGAATTTGCTCAATTAAATGAATCTTAAATGTAAATTTACAATACTCATCTTGTGAAAAAAAAATTTTATCGCTATATGTCTCGCTTATTGTAAAAACATCTTTATAACATTCATCTAGTTCTGCTTTGCATAATGACATTACCCATTCTGAAGCATCAGAAATTAGTTCAATGTTTCTTGGATTTTGTATGTCTATTCGTACTCTTTTGATACTTCTTTTTCTGTAAAGTAATGATAAATATAGATTTCCTTTTTTTAGGTAAAATATGAATCGGGTACTAAATAGAATGAATTTTCTTGAAATTCCATCCTGAAATTCCTTCAAAGCTTTTTGATAGTAAAAATTCTTTTCCCAATTATGAAAAATCATTTCTTTTTGAGGATTAGGATTATAAGGATTGCGTATTTGAATCATTTTTACATCAGGATTATTTGGAATGTTATAATGACATTTTTCCATTTCAACAATATCAGCTTTATCTTGAATTCTAAAATAGGAATTTTGATAAGAATTTTTTAGTAAAAATGTATTCGTTGTTATAACTTGTTGCTTTTTCATTTTTTTTCTTTCCATATCAGGTATTGTTTTTTTTTGATCATCCCCAAATGGATGATAAATAAATATCATAAATTTTGGATGGATAGGAAATTGTATTTCTATTCCAAAAGATGTAAAGTCTTTGTCATGAAAATTATAAAGGTATTCAGATTCTATTGGATTTAATCCATCTTCAAATGGATTATTGATTAAAATTGGATTATCTGACAGAATAAATCCTGATGAAGAAATATTTTCAATTAAAATCCATTTTAAATTGAAAATTCGAATAACTTGATCAAAATGAGCCATGTGAAACATCCATCGAGTATGAACGTCTCTAATCTGTTCTTCTGAGATATCTTCCCGTTCTAATCCCCTTTGAACATGAAAATAATCATAAGCGATTCCATCTCTAGTCGATGATGACCGTGCCCATAATAAAAAGATAAAATTGGATAATATCAATTTTTCATTTGTTGTTATTATTTTAAGTGATTTTTTTGAGATAATTTTCTCAATTATAGTAGAGGCATCGTTTTCGATTCGTCCTAATGTTTGTTCATTAATTTGGAATTCTTTAGGACCATCAAAATAAAATTCTTCTTTAGCTGTTGTCTTTGGGTACGTCGGTTTAAATGTCGTATATTTCTGGTCGAATTTATCAAATTTCTCTAGTTTAAATTCTTCTCTTAAGTCTCCCCAATATTTTATTAAGAATTTTGGAATTATATGTTGATTTTTTACAATATTTGACATACTTACATCAAATTTACACTATTTTCTTGTACTAGTGATTCATTAATTAGATCCATAAAAAATAATTTATTAAAATTATAGGAAGATTTCCAGATGGAATATAGTGACTATTGAATAATTATGTTTTTTCATCAAAATAATAAAATTATTTCTTTCTTTATTTTCAATTAGTAAATCCATTAAAAATCAAATGAGAACAATAATTATTAAGTGAGAATATTTATTTGACAAATTTGTATGACAATCCCAGTGGCTGGGATCGAATATGAATGGGATGAAATAGTAAAAATCCAAGTTCAAAAAAGAAACAGTTGTCAATTTAGAAACCGCTTGTTTGCTCCGGATAATCAAAGAAATAATGATCGTTCAGTGAGAAACGGGTGTCCCCCCAAGCAATGAAAAAATAAGAAAATCAATCAATCCGACCTATGACCACGTGGGAGAGAGAACGAGGATATTTCTTGATTTTCAAGAAATTCTATAAAAATTTCATTAATCATTATTAATAATATCAAGAGCTTGAAGAGTATCCCAGCTAATTCTTGTTAAAAATTTTTCAAGTGAGAAATTTTTCTCCAAATTTGAAAGGAAATTTTCAATCCATGCAAATTTTCGCCAATTTCGAGAGAAAAGGAGTTTAAACCTTCTAAAATGAATGGATATGTCTATATTAAATTGATAATCCCTATACGAAAGAGGATCCTTTTTAATTTTTACAAACTTCTTAAGAAATGAATTTGGAATATTTGTAGAATAACCATCAAAATTTGTTTTAATTTTTAATTTGCATACATCAAAATTAAATTCAATCCATTCTTTTGAGCTTTCGATTTGAGCTCCTTTTGGTAAAGGAAAATCAATTGAGTTAAAAAAAGCTCCATCTTTTCCATACGCCATCACAAGTTTATAAGTCTTTCCGGAATTTGGATTATCCATAATTTGATTCAATGAATTTGAATCCAGATCTTTAGATTTGAGGAAGGATATGCGCTTTTCCATAGGTTTAGAAAATAAATCCAAAAATCGGTTATTTTCGCAATAATTTAGGAAATCTTTCCTTGTAAGATTTTGGATTTCTTCATTTTTTGTATTGAAGTAATCGGTAACTAAAGTAGTTAAATTCGAAAAAACGATATAGCTAACCAATTCTTCAATTATTACCATTGATTCAGGACGACTTTTTTCTTTCAAAGAATTATATTTGCTAAGGGGATTTTGATTCCATTTTAATTTTATTGCTTTGTCTTCCTCACAGGCACTGTTTAAATACTGATTCATATCATTACTAACATTGTGCATTGGTATTGGAATTATTGAATTCTCTTCTATATCATATATAAAAAATCCTTTAACCCTCTGGTTATACTCCTTTTGAGATAATTGGGAAATTAACACATAAGTAATACAAAGTACTAATAGTATTATCCCGATAATTAAAATCGCCAAATTTCCTGGAGATAAAAAGAACTCTGTTAAAAGATTAATACTTAAGCTTAATATTATTGAAATTATTAATATTTCCCCAATAAATTTCTGTGAATTTTTTACTTCAGAGAAAATGTTTGGACTTTTGTCTTCCATATTTGAAGATTATAATTACTATATTTAATCATTATGCAAAGATTGATCAAAAAAAAAAGTTTACTCATAAAATAAAAGGAATGAAAATTAAAAAAGATAGACTAATCGAATATAGGGGAATTGTTAAGAATCTTAAATTATCTTAAATCCGTTCTTAAATTCAAAAGAGAATTTTTATATTCACCATCAGTTATTACTGGATGGTCTGAGATAATAATGGAAATTTTGATTGAACGTCCCAAGTAATCTACTAAATATTTAAAATACAATTTTAAAAATCTTAGATCAGATTTTTGATGGTTATCACGAAGAATACAAATTTATTAACCCTTCTTCCATCAATAAACAATATGTTTCCGATTTCTGTGAGAATATAGAGTTTATCGCTGAGAAAATTTTACATATTAAAAAAGGGAATACCTTTGGATTTCCTGCAGGGTCTGTAAGACAAATATCTGGTGAAAGCGACTTCATTGGGTGGTATAAAAAAGCCATTAATAATTACATTGGTGATATTTTTGGTGATTCTTTTATTTTGTTTACGACAAATAGATTTAATGCAATTTATAGAGATGGAGAAAAAAGTGCGATCAATTTTTTTGAATCATTAGTAACAAAATCATTCATAAAATGGATTCAAAACAATTTCTTCGGTGGATCACTTCAACAATTTAACGATAGGATTGTTGAAATAGGAACTACGGGCACAACAATTCATGACCGTATATTCACGCCTACAGCTGGACATAGGACTTTCACAGGAATTCAATATTTAACAGATCTTATTTCCCCTGCAAATTTTTATTCTGGTACACGTGTCAATACAAAGCTTACGTTATACGAGGTGAATGAGCTGAATAAGTTAAAATCATTCGATACTTTCCAAGCATCTTACTTTGAAAACAGTCTCCCATTTCTATCAAGTATCTATTATGATAAATACGGTAGAGTTAATTTCGTTCATGGAGACCTAAATGGAGAAACATGGCATATGGAAAATCTGGATGATAGAAAAAATCTAAATGCTCCTTTCGACCGTGATGCTCTCGATACATATTTCAGCCACATAAACAATCGTGATTTCTTGAAAAATATGTATGGTGATTATATTAGATATTTGGGGTATAAATATGGATCAAGTGCCGGACTATCGTTTTATCTGGAAAGTGCTGGGATGGTGTCCTTAAAATACCTTTTATACAAACCTTTTGATATTCTCGGATTACGTGCACAATACCACGTACCTGTGATTAATGTTGTTCCCGCCGCTCGCATGTCTGCAGATATAATAAAAAGTATAAATAATGATCGAGACTTTCACAATTTGATTCCTCCGGCCCATTATACATGGGTTGGTGGAGAATGGGTTGCTGATTTCTCATATTATGAAAATGGAATCCCTGAAGGGGCTAAGCTCAGAATCATTGATTGGTATCGCGATATTATGATGAGCAGCAATTCATACGTTATCAACCGGATGCCGACAGAACTGCAAGATTGGAGTAAAGAGCATGGTTATTCGTTTGCTCCTATGCTTGAAAAACCGCTTTATGAAACCTTGCGTAGCGCTCAACTTCTTTGTGCTGATCAAAACATCTATCAATTGGATAATTATCAAGATTTCTTCAAAAAACTCATGACTATTGATTGGGCTGCGATTAATGGAAATTACAACACAGACAATTTTAACGAGCGATTGGGATTGACTGAAGAACAAGCCAGAGAACTCGTGCTGGCGTTCGGCCTTAAATGGAACTCCAATCTTGGTGCTGCAATAGAATTCATCTCTCAGGCAGCCCAACAATGGTGGTTAGATTTTGCAAATAGTCGCGATTACTATTTAACTGATCGAACCACTGGTAACCCATCATCCGAAAAGAACCACTGGGCAGAAATCTCGCTATATATAATGTATCAGCGAATCTCCAACATGCAGATCGGTTCAGGCCAAGGATTTTAATCTAGTTTACAAAAATTCATAACTGTTAAAAAATAAATTTCTATACATTCAATGGAATTATCATCTGATTTATTTGAAAATAGACAATTTTTGGATTCTATCCAAAAAGCCCTGAATCCTAATTTGATATCACTAGAATATTCTCTGAAAAATGAAGGAAATCAAGCATGGATTTATAAAGGAAAAGATAAATTTGATATTCCATTGGCAATCAAAATTTACAAAATTGGATATGATTTGAATGAAGAAATACCTGAATTGGAAGAAGTTGGGCTTCTCATTAAGATGAATCATCCAAATATTGTTGATGTAAAATTTGTTTTCACATTTGAATTTTTAAAAAAAAATTATCTGGGAGTGGTTATGGAATGGATTGAAGGAAAAACACTTAAAGAATCTCTATCATATCTCCCAGACTTTGGTTTGGAAAAAAAGAAAAAACTCATATATCAATTATTGGATGCTCTTAATTATATGAACTCTGAGTTGGAATTTCACAGTGATTTTCATGATGAAAATATTATTATTACAACTGATACCCTTAAAATCATTGATCCCGGCATTTTATCAAAAGAATCTATTGAATTTGGAAATGTTTCAGATTTTAACAAACATACAATTATTTCTATATGCAGAAAAATATTTTCTAAAGAATGGGAGAAGTTAAAACTTGAAAATTTCAATAAAACTAAAAATTTAAATAAATGGAGAGATTTATTT